>CBFQYI010000035.1:0-17834 GCA_965720825.1 uncultured Chryseobacterium sp.
GATAGTTGATAGTTGATAGTTGATAGTTGATAGTTGATAGTTGATAGTTGATAGTGCAAAGATAGCTTAAAATCAACTAACGCAATAAAGTTGCAATAATATTTATCTATTAACTTTATCTTATCTACAAATCATCATTTCAACTTTATTGAAAGCTATTTCCATTCATTTTTAACTTCGATAATTTCGTCCTGAATTCTTTTGTTGACATCTATTTTTGCTCCCTGTAAACTGAAAATAGCGGTTCCTCTTTCCCTTGCGTATGGATTGGTAATAGAATCTTCCAATTTTGCAACTTCAAAAAAAGAGCCGGATTCTTCAAGTTCTTTCTTTGCTTCAGAAGCATCTTTGACTCTGATAACGTTTTTATATTTGTTACTTAAGTCAATCCAATTAATATAGTCTGCGTGAAATGACATAGCTGTGACTCCAGCTTTTGAATAATAATTAATCGCTCCGGTCTGTCCATAATTATCACACAACACCATAGTATTTCCAGTTTTTGACAGTCGGGAATATTCTTTATCAACTTTCTGAGCTAATTCTTTCCAACCCTGCATATCGGCAAAATCCTGTGGCAGCGGATGATCTTTTCCGTCTTCCCAGCGAAGCAGTCCGAATTTTTTATATTGATCCTGATGCTATTCAATATATGCAGGACTTTTATTCGGAAAGTCGACATTATATAGTGGAAGGAATAAAAGTATGGGAATAAGTATGCTAACTGGTTTTAAAAACCTTTTCCATCCTTTTTCAAACACATGCCCAAGAAAGACAGCACCAAAAGCAATATAAACCGGATAAAGCCCTATCGCATAATAATCTTTCGCTTTAAAAAACAAAAAAAGAGTAATTGTGATGATATAACTCCAAAAGAAAAACCTGAATTTTTCAAATGGTTTGTACAACAGTAACGCTCCCCAGCCTGCAATCATCACAAAAATGACTCCAACAAAAAATAAAATCTGCGATTTCATAAAACCCATCCGGTCTACATGCACCAATTGTTTTTCAGAAAGTTCTTTCATATGATGAATAACCGGAAACTGGTTCTGGTACTGCCAGAGAAGATTGGGGAAAATAATAATCAATGCTAAAAGAGCGGCCCAGTACACATGTGGCTGCATAAAAATCTTCCTTTGCTCTGTCAGCAATAATGCGGGAATAAGCCCTAATAATGAAAAAGCAATATTGTATTTGTTTAATATTCCTATTCCGACAATGATGGCACCTATATACAACCATTTTACTTTTTGGGAATTGAAATATTTAATCAGACTGAAGTAAATAAACAACCACAGGAAAATCTCCAGAGATGTGGGCTGGAATAACATATTTACCCGAAGAAGCACAGAAAATAATAGCCCTAAAGAAGCCACTACTTTAGCAAACAGATTCCCATTGAGTTCTTCAACAACTTTCCAGGTCAAGGCAATAGTTAAAGCTCCAAACAGCGCGGGAAAAAATTTAACCCAAAAGATGGAATTCCCCAACATTTTAATCATCCATGCCAACCAGGAATTAACGGGAGGAACAGAAAGATATCCCCAGGCAAGATGATTGGCCTGATCAAGATGCAGGTATTCGTCTCTGTGCAATTCATACTCAGGACTTATCAACGAGTATTGAAGAGCAAACTTTGCTATAATAAAAAGTAAAAGAATCCAATAGTCTTTTTTCATGGGATATAGTTTGAAATTTAAAAGTAAGACATTTTGAATTCACGATTTGTTACAATCTTATGCTTTTTCGAAGTTATTATTAATCATTTCGCTTTTTATTTTTTGAATTTTATCAGACCAATAATTAATTTCCTCATTTTTATCCGCGAATTCTTCTATAGATGTATTCTGACATGAAATCAATGACTCCTGATAGGACTTCAGTATGGTTTTTAAATATATTTCATAATCATTAGGATTTTTAGGAATATATCCGATTCCATCACAGCCGCATGTATGAAAGCATTTTCCTGTTTTTAAAAGACCTTCTATAATTTTCCATTCTTTGACTGCTGTTTTTTTAGGGGCTTTGAAATCTTTCCCCAGATCAGCCATGACATTGCTGCACTCAGGACATTTTATCGTTCTGTTTTCAATCTCTGAAACAATTTTTTGTAATTCTTCTGTTTCTGCTTTTGTGAAAACATATCCTACTTTACGAATTACCTTCCCATTAGGCTCATGGTATACTTTTTCTTTTTCTACTCTTTTTATAATATCATATGCATCCTGCTGTTTAAATGATTTTCTGCATTTAAAGCATACATAATGTGATTTATAAGTTTTCCCGGCGTATCTGCACATTTTTCATAGATTATCCAATTCAAATATAGGAATTTACACATGTAAAAGTTTTGATCTAAAAAAAGAATCCCGGAGAAAAAAAATTCCTCCGGGATTCACAGTTTAAAAGTGTATAGTGTAGTTTATTATTTTTTATTTGCTTTTTCTTTAAGCTCTTCTTTGTCTTTATCAGACGGATTCCAAACTTTCACTTCAGTATCTTTTGTGATATTTGATCCCGGAAGAATCTGAACATTAATCCCGTCGCTTGCTCCCAGTTTCACATATACTTTTTTGAATTTCCCATCTTTTTGTTTTACCTCTACAAAAGGTACATCTTTACCTTGTTTCTTTTCATACTGAACCAAAGACTCATCCAATAATAATGCATTTTTCTGAGAACTCAACACAATTTCACCATTCGCAGAAAAACCTGCTCTAATATACTCATTATTAGGATTAGATACGTTTCCTTCTACCGGAAATTTAATAGTTCCTGCATTATCTTTCCCTTTTGGAGCAATCATCGTCAATTTTCCAGGGAATGTTTTATTTTGAAGAGCACCGATTACGATGTTCATATCCATACCTTCAGTTAGCTTTCCGGCTTGTGCTTCATCAATTTCACCTTTAAAGATCAAAACATTTAAATCGGCCACTGAGCAGATTGTAGTTCCGGCGTTAAAGTTATTGGCTTCAATCACCTGGCTTCCTGCTTTTACAGGAACTTCAAGTACGGTACCTGAGGCTTTGGAACGAATTTCTGTAGTTGCCAGACCTTGTCCTTTAAGTTCAGGGGTTGCTCCTGTTTTAGCGATCTGCAATCTTTTTTGAGCCGTATTCAATTGTTGCTGAGCATTTTTCAACGTCTGCTGCTGAGAGTACAACTGCTGCTGAGAATTCAGATACTCCTGTTTAGAAGCTACTCCCTGCTTGTATAGCTTATCCTGCATTTCAAACTGCTTTTGCATGTTTCCTACATTCATCTGAGCATTACTGATCTGGATCTGTGCATTCTGAACTTCCTGCTGAGCTGCATTTACCTCAGAGATACTTGGAACAATTTTTACGGTAGCAATCAGTTGTCCAACTTCTACTTTATCTCCTTCTTTTACTAAAATCTTATCGATAATCCCTGCAATATTGGGTTTGATTTCAATTTCTTCCTTTGGAACGATTTTCCCTGTTGCCATTACTTTATCATCCATATTCTGGACAGTAGGCTTACGGGTAAGGAAAGCCTCACCTTCTTTAGAATTAGATTTTACAAGATAGCCAAGCCCCGAGAACAATGCCACTGCAAATAAAAGCCCCAAGACTATATAAATGGCTTTTTTCCAGGTGAATTTCTTTTTCATATGTATAGTTTATTTTTTATTAAATTGAGTGATGTGAAAATTAATTATTCTGTTCTTAATGCTTCAATAGGTCTGATCTTTACGGCTCTCTGTGCAGGAATCATCCCGATTATCAATCCTAAAATCACCATTACAGCCATCGCAGCAAATACGTTTCCATAGTTAACGGTCGGATTATAGAAAGGAAATGAATCCTGGCCCTGAGTAACAGCATTGAGAATCATGAGGACAAAAATTCCAAACATAAAACCTAATAATCCCGAGGAGAGTGTGATCACAACGCTTTCCAGCAAAATCTGATTTCTTACTTCAGCAGGCTTTGCTCCCAATGCTCTTCTGATTCCGATTTCTTTGGTTCTTTCTTTTACCGTAATCAAAAGGATATTGGAGATGGCGATTACTCCTGCAAGAATAGTCAGGGTACCAACAATAATGGTTAGTAACTGCATCCCAGTAAGAAAACCGGTCAGTTTTTTAAACTCTTTTCCGAGGTTGAAACTTCCAAAAGCATTGGTATCTTCAGGGGATACTTTATTTTTGGTTTTCAACACCTGTTTCACGTCTTCTTCCACGGAATTGACATTGGCATTCGGTTTACTTACAATAGCAAACATGTCTATCTGATCTCCTGCATTATACATTTTCGTATAAGTGGAAAGTGGAATGAAAGCGGTCTGATCATTTTCAAAACCGCCTCCTTTTTTCACACGGAAAACTCCGATGACATTAAAGAAGAGACCTTTAATATTGATTGATTTTCCTATTGGATTTTCTTTCTTCTTGGAATCAAAGAAGTTTTTATAAATTTCTTCTCCGATAACTACTACATTTTTATTCCCGGAAACGTCTGCATCATTGATGTATCGTCCGTAGATCAGTTTCTTTTCTGAAATTTTATTTCCTACAGAGTAATCTCCGGTAAGCGAATAGGTTCCGTTTTTCCCATTTCTTGACATGGCTTCTCCGGGTGTTCCGGTGAAACTTCCTCTGGCATTTTGCGGTGATATATAATCTATGGCAGTTACTTTTCTTTTCAGCATATCCATATCGGTTAAGTTCAAGTGAACTTCTCTTCCTTTAGGAAATCCTTCATATGGAATGGACGTTTTCTGTGCCCACAAGAAGATTGAATTGGTAGCAAAACCGGAAAATAATTTATCAAAACCATTCTCCATTCCTTTTGCGGCTCCAAGAAGGCTTACATACAAAAACATCCCCCATCCTACGCCAATCATGGTAAGAAATGTTCGCAGTTTATTATTCCTCAATGAATAATAAATTTCCTGCCAAGTATCTTTTTTAAATATGATATTCACCTTTTTGAATTATAAGTTATAAATTATGAGTTATGAATTCCATTAAATCTTTTAACTAAAAATTTGCTTTTTAGCTTATATTATTCTGTTCTCAATGCTTCAATCGGTTTAATTCTTGAAGCTCTGTAGGCAGGTACAAATCCAGCAATCAATCCTGAAAAAATCAGTGCAATGAATGCCATAATAATAGCTCCCCAACCTACACTTGGACTTTTAATGAAGAATTCTTCAAGACTGTCACCAATAAGACTTAACGTCAAAACACCTATTCCTACTCCTATAAGTCCGGATACTACTGTAATCACAACGCTTTCCTGAACAATCAGTCCTACGATTCCGCTTGGCTTTGCCCCAATAGCTTTTCGGACTCCGATTTCTTTGGTTCTTTCTTTCACGATATACACCATGATATTACTGATCCCGATAATTCCCGCAAGCAATGTCCCAAGACCAATAAATCCAACAATAGCGGTAAGAACTGCCATAAACGTAAAAGTATCATTCATGTTTTTGGCGTTATTCCATACACGAACTCCATTTTCATCATCAGGAGAAACATTTTTTCTGGCTTTCAATTTGTCTTGTAACTCATCACCATATTTTATGGCCTGATCCGGAGTCAACTTATCATCATAAGTAATATATGCTATATTCACCGTATCGGAACCCTTTTTCATCTGCTGTAAAGTGGTAATAGGAACTGTAATATGTCTTTCATCTCTGTCTCCGCCATCATCTGAAAAGACTCCAATCACCTTGTACATCGTTCCATTAATATCCAGCTCTTTTCCAATAGGATTTCCATTTTTGATCAAATCCCGCTGAACCATTCTTCCGATTACTGCAACATTTAATTTTCTTGCCAAATCCATAGAGGTCAGATAACGACCATCAATAATTTTTCTATTCTCAATAACCTGCTCTCCCGGCTCAGCACCATTAATCTGATAAAGCCCACTCTCTTTCCCGTATTTCACCATTAAATTGGCGCTATACCTGGGACTTGAAGGACCCGCTTTTTTCTTATCTGCATTAATCAAAAAATCATAGTCTGAGTTATTCATTGAAACATTTCTATCAGACTGTAATCCCTTATACGCTAAAGTGGCTTTCCCTGTTGAAATAATAATAAGGTTCTTAGCATCTCCGGCAAATCCTTCAGAGAAAGCATTCTGAAGTCCTTTTCCAATTCCAAAAAGTACAATGAAAATGAACAGTCCCAGGGCTACCGTAAACCCTGAAAGTACCGTCCTGAGCACATTGCTCCGGATAGAACTGAATATTTCCTGCCAACGATCTAGGTCAAACATAGTTTTTATTTTTTTACTTTGTAAAAAAGTCAATTAGCTGCGCTCTCAATTTTCTTCGAAGTCAATTAACTTTGTTGTCAATTTATTCTTCGCAAAACTTTAATTACGAACCTGACTAATTTTCACATTTCTAATCTTTTTTCAACATTTTACTTAACAAGATAAATGCTGTTTTTATTAAATTTCCAATTTTTGTTAATTCCTTTATTTTAATATAATTACATTCTATAACAATATCAAAACAAGAATCCAACTCAATAACCGAACCTCTGGCAATTTCAAAATATCTTTTCCTTTCCAGTTCAGATTTTCTTGAACATCCTTCGGTAATATTTAATACAACTGAAGTAGAAGCTCTTCGTATCTGGTCGATTATGTTAAATTTTTCATGATCAGGAATCTTAGATAAGATTTTATAACATTCTATTTTTAATTCTCTGGCTGACTGATATACGTCAAGCTTATAATGGTTCAGATTTAAAAACATTTTTATTTTTTTTCATATTCATTTGTGTGTGTGTTATTAATTATTTTCCCTCTTCATTATCAATTCACTTGCGAAGCAAAATTGACCATTCACGATTCACTTATAATACAATCTGCTTAATAAACTCATCACTTTCAATAATCCCGTCTTTCAGTACTACATTCCTTTTTGTTTGTGCGGCAACATCCGGTTCATGGGTTACAACAATGATTGTTTTCCCCTCATTATTGATATCCTGAAGTAGTTTCATAATATCATGAGTAGTTTTGGAATCCAATGCTCCCGTAGGTTCATCTGCCAGAACAACTTTTGGATCGGTAATCAAAGCTCTTGCAATAGCTACTCTTTGTTTCTGTCCTCCGGAAAGTTCACTGGGAAGGTGGTTGGCCCATTGTGCTAATCCCACTTTCTCCAGGTATTCTATCGCTTTCTGATTTCGCTCTTTTCTCGGTACATTCTGATAGTACAGAGGAAGTGCTACATTTTCTAAAGCCGTTTTATAATTGATAAGATTAAAAGACTGGAAAATAAATCCTAGAAATCTACTTCTGTATTCCGCAGCTTTTACTTCAGATAAATGTTCGATAGGAACTCCATCCAATTCATAGGTTCCTGAATCTTTTTCATCCAGAATCCCAATAATATTAAGAAGCGTAGATTTTCCGGAACCGGAACTTCCCATAATAGAAACAAACTCCCCTTCAGAAATATTCAGATTAATTCCTTTGAGAACATGAAGCTTGCTTTTCCCTGTATCGTATGACTTATTTAAATCCTGAATTACTAACATTAAGTGATGTATGTTTTATACCCAATAAGTAGATGATATTTTCAAATTGTTACAAGAATAAAAATTTATTCAAATATTTTTTTGTTTAACACCATGAGCCTTTATTTATAATACTTTACAAAATATCGTTTAACTGTAACTCAGTATTTGTATCTATTTATCCTCAAGATTGCTGTCCAGCCTATTATTCGAGCCAGTTTCATGTAAATGTGGAAAACTTTTCAGGCTAAAAGTCAGCCTATTAGTATTTACCTCTTTCAAAATCAGTTCTTTTTTTCGAACTTTGCTATTAGTTCTTTACAAGAAATATGAATTTGCGGAAGTGAATAACTTTATTTAACAACTCACAGATAAACAAAAAGTTAAGTATTTCAGGAACGTTATCCACAAGGATCTAAATTATTTAATTATATAAATTTAATATGGGAATTTTTGATAAAAGAGTAAGTTATAAGCCATTTGAATACCCGGAGGTTCTTCAATTTGTAGAAGCTATCAACAAATCATTCTGGGTACATTCGGAAGTGGACTTTACTGCAGATGTTCAGGATTTTCATTCGCAGTTGGAACCACATGAAAAGCATGCTGTGAAAAATGCGCTGTTAGCCATTGCACAGATCGAGGTGTCTGTAAAGACATTCTGGGGGAATTTATACAACCACCTACCAAAGCCGGAATTCAATGGATTAGGATCTACTTTTGCAGAATGCGAGTTTCGTCATTCTGAAGCATATTCCCGTTTATTAGAGGTATTAGGATATAATGACGAATTCCTTAACGTGATAGAAATTCCTGCCGTAAAAGGAAGAATCGAGTTCCTGGGAAATGCTTTAAAGCACGCTAATTCTGCAACCCCTAAAGAGTATGTTTCTGCTTTACTATTATTCAGTATCTTAGTAGAAAATGTTTCTCTTTTCTCGCAGTTTGCCATCATCCTTTCTTTCACAAGATTCAAAGGATTCATGAAAAACGTTTCCAATATCATTGCATGGACTTCCGTAGATGAGCAGATTCACGCTAATGCAGGAATCTACCTGATCAACAAAATCCGTGAGGAACAGCCTGACTTATTAACAGACAGCGATATCGAAGACATTTACACGTTAGTAGACGAATCTATCGCAAGAGAAGGAGACATCCTTAGCTGGATCTTCGAACTGGGAGAAATTGACAACGTTTCTAAAGAAGACCTTCTTAACTTCATGAAGTACCGTGTAGATGACAGCTTGAAGAAAATCAACATGAAAACAAGATACAACATCACTCCTGAACAATACAGACCAATGGTATGGTTCGAGGAAGAAGTTTTCGCCAATTCATTAGATGATTTCTTTGCAAAAAGACCTGTAGACTATACGAAGCACGACAAGAGTATTACAGCAAACGATTTGTTTTAATATTGGGGTGCGAGCGAAGCGAGCGTCAAAGCAGTCAGTATCAGGGTTACCCTTTTCTGATTCATATGTGGAATTGCTGTTCATGAATAAAGCACAAATACAAAAGAAATGATCAATGTAATAGTAACCTATACGGTAAACCCCGAATTTGTTCCAAATAATAAAATGAATATCCAAAAGTTTCTGGAAGATTTCAAAAATTTAGATCCTTCCACCTTTGAATATAAAGTTTTTGTAAAGGAAGATGGTGTTACTTTTGTACATTATTCAAACTACATCAATGAAGAAGTTCAGCATGAGGTTTTGAATGTTCCGTCTTTTAAAGAATTTCAGAGATTAAGAGATGAAAGCGGGCTGAACGGTTCCCACAAAGTAGAAATTTTACAATCAATAATATAAAAAACAAAATTCCGGAGTGATTCTCTCATTCCGGAATTCGAAAATATAACATCTATGGAAGAGCAAAATTCAAATATATGGTGGCTCAATGAAGAGTCTGAGCAAATGCTGAACAGAGGATATCTGTTGAAAGGTGAAACGGTAGACGGAGCTATCGACAGAATTACCACTGCTGCTGCAAAAAGGTTGTACAAACCAGAACTTCAACCGGCATTCAAAGAGATGATAACGAAAGGATGGATCAGTTTTTCTTCTCCTGTATGGGCTAATATGGGTACAGAAAGAGGTCTTCCTATCTCATGTTTCAACGCTCACATTCCGGACAGTATTGAAGGAATTACTCACAAAATGGGTGAAGTCATCATGCAGACTAAAATCGGAGGTGGTACTTCAGGATATTTTGGAGAATTGAGAAACAGAGGAACAGCGGTAACGGATAATGGAAAGTCTTCAGGAGCAGTTTCATTCATGAAGCTTTTTGATACGGCTATGGATGTTGTTTCTCAGGGAGGCGTAAGAAGAGGTGCTTTTGCTGCTTACTTGGATATTGACCACGGAGATATTGAAGAATTTTTATCCATTAAAGATATCGGTAGCCCGATTCAGAATCTGTTTACCGGAGTATGCGTACCGGATTACTGGATGCAGGATATGATTGACGGTGATATGGAAAAACGTAAAGTTTGGGCAAGAGTATTGGAAAGCCGTCAGCAAAAAGGTCTTCCGTATATTTTCTTTACAGACAACGTAAACAGAAACAAACCTCAGGTTTATAAAGATTTAGGAATGACGGTGAATGCTAGTAACCTTTGTTCTGAAATCATGCTTCCATCCACAATGGAAGAATCTTTCATCTGCTGTCTGTCTTCCATGAACCTTGAATTATATGATGAGTGGAAAGATACAGATGCCGTAAAATTAGCAGTATACTTCCTTGACGCTGTATTATCCGAATTTATTGACAAAACTGAAGGTAACTATTATCTGCAGGGAGCAAGAAACTTCGCCATGCGTCACAGAGCTCTTGGATTAGGAGTTTTAGGATACCACTCTTATTTACAAAAAAATATGATTCCGTTTGAAAGCTTTGAGGCGACTCAGTTCAACGCAAGAGCATTCAGACATATCAAAGATCAGGCTGAGCAGGCTTCAAGAGAGCTTGCCAACATCTATGGAGAACCGGAAGTATTGAAAGGATATGGATTGAGAAATACCACTACAATGGCTATCGCTCCTACCACTTCAAGTTCTGCCATCTTAGGACAGACTTCTCCGGGAATCGAGCCTTTCTCTTCTAACTATTATAAAGCAGGTCTTGCGAAAGGAAACTTTATGCGTAAGAACAAATACCTGGCAAAACTATTGAAAGAAAAAGGATTGGATAATGAAGAAACATGGAGAACAATCATGCTCAACCATGGATCGGTACAGCACCTGAACGAACTTACTCCTGAAGAAAAGGCAGTATTCAAAACGTTCAAAGAAATTTCCCCAATGGAGATTATTTCTCAGGCAGCACAAAGACAACAGTATATTGACCAGGCACAGTCACTGAATCTTCAGATTCCTTCTACAATGCCAGTAAAAGATGTTAACTACCTTTATATTGAAGCTTGGAAAAAAGGAGTAAAAACACTTTACTACCAAAGAAGTTCATCTGTTTCAAAAGAAATGATGGTTAACTTCGTATCATGTTCAAGCTGCGAGGCATAGGACCAAGTAATAAACACGCTATATTTACAAAAGCATACCGAGAGGTGTGCTTTTGTCGTTTTCATAGGCCTTTAGTTTCCCACAGATTGCACAGATTTTCACAGATGATTGATAAAAATTGAAAAAATTTCACTTCAGCTCCTAATGTTGATAGGTTTTGGCTAAAGCCGTCGGAATTGGTCTTTATTTTTTAAACGGGCTGAAGCCCGTTCCTATTGAATAATTACAGTTTATATATCATTATTTTGAGCATTTCCCACAGATTACGCAGATCTTCACAGATGATTGCGTGTATTCAAAATGATTTAGTAAGAATAAAAATGTATTTCTTTTGCCGGCAAAAATCATCATTCATCATTCAAGAAAAAGGTCCGGAAAGAAAATCCGAACCTTTGAAAAAGAATAGTATGAAGTAAAATGTAAAAGCGTGATTAAAAATTATATCTCAACCCCAACTGAGCCTGAAATCTTGAGGCAAACTGATCAATGGTGTATGGCAGTCCCGGAGTTTTAAAATTATAAGTGGGATCTCCCGCAGAAGGTTGTCCTGTTGTTACATTCCCAACCTTTGTTAATCCAACACTTGCTGTAGAATTGAAAGTATTAGGTACAAAATATACTTTACCCCAATCTTTGTTCAGCAGGTTGGTAAAATTGATGATACTTAATGAGATTTGTATATTATTCTTGGATTTCTTGCTTAGCCTGATTTCATCCATGATTCTGATATCTGCCTGAATATTCCAAGGAGTAACATCACCATTTCTTTCTGTGAATTTGCCTCGTCTGGATTTCAGATAGTCATTACTGTTGACAAAGTTTTCATAGTCTGCAATCTGCTGCTGAGCAGTTACCACTACATTTCCTGCAGCATCTTTTATAGGAACGATATATTTTGCAGCTTCTGCAGCATCCTTAAAGATATAGGCAAGTCCTGCGGCCTGTCCTGTATTGGCAATTGTACTGTTTACAAATCCCCAGGAAAAAGGGTTTCCGGACTGAGCATTGAAATATACATTGGTGGATAACCTGTTCATATCAGAAATGTTAAAGGCATATCCAAGATTGGCTACCACTCTGTTTTTGATGGCAAAATTGGAAGTGGTCAGTTTCGGATCATTAGGCGTAAGAGACTGGTTCATCTGCCAGTTACTTTCCATCGAGTTTCGGATACCATTGGTAATATCTTTAGCATCTCCGTAAGTATAGGCTACAAAGAAATTGAATCCGAAATCATACGACTTTGAAAGCTGTGCTGTCAGGTTATAACGATATCCTTCTTTGGTATTGGATAAAAGATAGGCGTTAGACAAGTTACTGTTGATATTTGTGGTATAGATCGGCATTTCATGGTTCGTATCATAGCTGTAATAGGTCACATTATCCGTCTTGTTTACCTGCTGGAATTTCAGATCGTAAAGCACTTTTGTATAAATACCTTCCAACGTCAACTTATATCCTGCCAAAGTATAATCGAAAGCTAATGAACTTCTCCATACTCTTGGCATTTTAAAATTATTATCAATAAGGTCTACCTGTACTTTTGAAGAGTTCTGCCATTTTGGGAAATTGGCACTATTCAAAGGATCTCCGTTGGCAGCAAGCTGTGCTGGTGTCGGTGCATTATAATCATAACTTCCAAAACCTACACCATCATTATAATAAGCATATCCTAACCACGCGAAAGGAATTCTTCCCACAAAAATCCCTGATCCTCCTCGTAGTACCATAGATCTGTTTTCTGTAAGATCAATCGTAAATCCAAGTCTTGGAGAAAATGTAGGCTTATTCAGGTAGTTGTTGTTAAGCTGACTTAGTGGAGTGTAATTATAGGTATTTCCTGAGTTCGGATCCTGAGGAGAATTGGTTACCAGTGGACTTAGTTGTGGTTTATTAGGTAAATCTGTGTAATCTACTCTTACTCCCGGTGAAAGTCTCACTCTTCCCCAGTTGATTTCATCCTGAAGATACATGGAAAGCAGATTTACTTTATATTGAGCATAAGGATTATCAAAAAGTGTGTCTCTGCTGTCTCCGTTGAATGGATAAGTACCTCTTATCCTTGCAGGTGTTCCATTATAAAAATCAGTTAAGTTTTTATAGGAAATTCTTCCGTTTAATGCATTCACAAAACCATAATTAATATTGTAAAGTTCATTGTGAGTTCCCAGTAAGAAAGTATGATTTCCTTTTTTGTAAGTAAGATTATCTGTGATTTCAAAAGTTTTCTGCTTCATATTGAAAACAGTAGCCTCTCTGTCATTTCCCAACAGAATTGTTCCTCCGTTGTAAGCAATTTCTACCTGTGGGAACATCGCATTACCGGAAGTAGGATCTCTGTAATCATGAATAGAAGAATATCCGACCACTAAATTGTTGCTCCATTTATCATTAAAACGGCTTTTCAATTCAAGTGTAGTAGTAGACGCTGTATTTTTCTGAACGAAATCCATACTGGAAAATCTGAAATTGGCTCCATCTCTTTCCAGGTTGGACGCTTGTGAAAATACCGTATTGTTTTTAATGGATAAAGTATGTTTATCATTAATTTTCCAATCCAGTTTATTGAAAAGTTTAGAACTTTCAGAGAAGTTGTTGTACTGATTAAAGCTTCCTACATTGAATCCATATTTATTTCGTACAAAATCTGAAATCTGCTGTGCAGTCTGCTCATTCACCAGTGCTCCAGGATCGTTGGCGTTATAGAAAACAGGATCCGTTCTTTTGGTATATTCAAGGTTGGTAAACAGAAACACCTTATCTCTAACCACCGGCAATCCTACTCTTCCTCCATAGATAAAATCTTCAAAATCACTCGGCATTTTAGAATTATCCCCTACTCTGTTTCTTCCTGTAATAGCTGCATTTCTTCCGTATGCATAAATTGAACCTGTCACATCATTACTTCCACTTCGGGTTACCGCATTAATACTTCCTCCAAGAAAATTCCCCAATTTCACATCGTAAGGTGCGATATACACCTGCACATCCTGAATAGCATCCAGACTTATTGAATTGGAACGGGTACTGCTTCCCGGCATTCCTGAAGTACCGGTCTGCCCTCCCAGTGAAGGACTGAAACCAATAGCATCATTATTGATAGACCCGTCAATCGTTACGTTATTATAACGAAAATTGGTTCCGTTGAAAGAGTTGTTGGCACTCTGAGGAACCAGCTTGGTTACATCCTGAATTCCACGGTTGATATTCGGAAGGCCGGAAATTTGTGCTTGGCTGATTCCCACGCCATATTTTGCTGTAGTTTTTTTAGAAGTAATTTTTACCTCATCAATTGTTTTTTCTTTACTTCCTACTTCTACTACAGGTAGGTCATTATTTCCTAAAGAAAGCTGTAGATTCGGATTTTCATAGATAACCTGTGATCCGTCAGAAATTTCAATTTTGTAAGGTCCTCCCGGCTGAAGATTATCTAAACTGAACTGTCCTTTGCTGTTACTTTTCGTTTCAAAGGTACTGTTGGTAGGAATGTGTACTACCTTTACTGTGACTTCGGAAGAGATCCCCTTTAATCTTCCAAAAATTTTAGAGCTGGTTTCCTGTGAAAATGCAAACCCAAACGATAACAGAGCAAAAGCACAGATGATTTTTTTCTTCATATTTTATTCGCTATAAACTTGGTGTAAAATTATATCTAGTAAAAACGAAGTATGGTAACATAGAATTAACATTACGTAACAGAATGTTTAACATTTCCTTAAAAAAAACTTAATAGAAAGAGGATCAAAATCTTAAAAAATTTTCTACACTAAACCTAAAAAACATCCTATTATTCAGGTATATCAAGATGTTTTGATTTCTTAAAATTTTACTATCTACAATCATTTTCTGTTGAAGTAGTTTCCGTAGGAATCATGAAATGCTCTGAGATTTTTGGTTTATATTTGTGTTTATTGTTTAACACCCAAAACTACAGATATGAAATTCGGACAAGTAGAAGATCCTTCAAAAATAGATTTTACATTACCTAAAGACCACCCTAAAACGAAAGAAATACTGGCTCTCAATACAAAAGGACTGGAAAATATTTCTATCGGATGTGCTAAATGGAATAAAACTGACCTTAAAGGATTCTATCCTAAAGGAACTAAGGATGAGTTGACTTATTATGCTACTCAGTTTAATTCTATCGAGTTGAATGCTACTTTCTATGGAATGCCCACTCCAGATCAGGTAAAAACCTGGAAAGAAAAAACTCCGGAAAATTTTAAATTCTTCCCTAAGATCACCAATACTGTTTCCCATTTCAGAAGGCTGATTGATGTGACGGATCCCGTGACTCATTTTGCCTCTGCTATTATCAATTTTGATGAGAAACTGGGAATGGCTTTTCTTCAGCTTCACGATAATTTTAAACCTAAGGATTATGACAGACTGGAAAAATTCGTAAAAGAATGGCCCAAAGAAGTTCCATTAGCCATAGAACTCCGAAATACGGAATGGTTTACCGATGAAGAAATTCTGAATACAACCTGTGATCTTTTTGAAGCCCATAATATCACCAATATCATTGTAGATACTGCCGGAAGAAGAGATATGCTTCATATGCGCCTCACTACTCCTAATGCATTTATCCGTTATGTGGGAGCTAATGCTGAAAGCGACTACGAAAGACTGGATGACTGGCTGAAACATCTTGCCATATGGAAAAAAGAAGGTCTTCAGAATCTTTACTTCTTCGTACACCAGAATATTGAAAAAGCCTCTCCTTTACTATCTGCTTATTTTATCAAGAAAATGAATGAAGAATGGAAAACAGATATTCATGTTCCGCAAATGGCAACAGAAAGTACGGGAACACTTTTTTAGTATAATATAAAGGGAATGCTGAGATAAAAATTTAAATAGGTTCATTTCAGTCGATCCTTCAAACTGTGACGATTCCTTTTCGTAACGAAAAAATTCGTATATTAGAGTATAATGTATTTCACTAAACATTATGCTTTAAAACATAAATCATGGAAAAGGAAATTTGTACAATCAGCATTGCGACTAACTGGCTTGGTGATGACTATATTTTTTATGAAAATCGTACCATAAAAAGAGTATATGATAATCACAGTTTGAACTCCAATAAGAGCGAATGGCTTGAACCTAAAGAAATCAGTAAACAAAATAAGGATAAACTTGTCAAAGCTTGTCCTGAAGAATTTAAGGAACAGATTATGCAAATTCTGGATTATCCTTAACAAAAACTAAAAAGGTAATGAGCATTGGAAACTCATTACCTTTTTTATTTATTTTTTCTAAGCAGCAATACAAGATTGAGAAACAGAAGCAAAAAATCCAGTGTAATCCAGATTCCCAGTTTGGTATTCTCATAATTATAAGCGTCTACCTGTTTTTTGGCTGCATCAGACAGCTTCATACTCTGATTGATGTAGTTCTGTACTTCTACAATCTGATCAATATTCTTATTGGGTACAGAATGTTGAGAAAAGTACACCAGATTTTTCTTTCCAAGATAGCCTACAATCCAGTATTCATCAGATTTATCCATTTTCAGGTATTCTATTCTGTAATATTCCGGGCGTATTTTTCCGATATGTTTAGGCTCAAGGGTGGTATTTTGATCTGTTTTATCTACTTTGATTAAGTAAAAATCCAATGCCTGCGGAAGTTTATTAACCACCTGAAGCCCTACAGAATTATCCACAAATGCCACAGCACTTTTCTTAATAAACCAATACGTAAAAACAGAAATTGAAAAAACAACTGTTACAATACGAAACAGCTTTGCCCACTTGGCCATACTTCCTGATTTAACCTTAAACAGGACCAATGAAAGGACACAAGCCAGAAATATGATAAAAATAATAAGTGTCATATTTTACAAAGATACTCCTTCTCTCTATTTTAACCATGTCCGAGGCCAATTTTTAATTTTAACCAGCTCTAAAAATGGTTTTCTATCTTTATTTCCCCTTGAGTTGATCAGGTATATCTGTTGATAAAAACTATCCGAACAAATAATGTCGGATACCATATTTGTTCGGATAGTTAATTTTTGACAAGCAGAAGCAAAATCAATTCATTCAAATCGTATTTTCTACTCTACATTCCATTCTTTATAAAACTGGTCCAGGAAATTCAGCATATAATTGTGTCTTTCTTCGGCCATTTTTTTTCCTTTTTCAGTATTCATCATATCTTTCAGAAGCAGTAGCTTTTCATAGAAATGATTGATTGTTGTCCCGTTAGATTTTTTATATTCTTCTTTTGACATTCCTAATTTGGGTTTCATATCCGGATGATACATCAGGTTATTTTTAAAACCTCCAAAATTGAATGTTCTGGCAATTCCTATAGCTCCTATGGCATCAATACGATCGGCATCCTGAACAATCTGAAGTTCAATAGGTGGATTTTCTGGTGCCTGATCTCTGTTTTTGAACGAAATATTTTCGATCACAAATAAAACCTTCTGAATGATTTCTTCAGATACGTTCTGTTCTTCAAGAAAGATTCTTGATATTTTGGGAGCAATGGTTTCATCACCGTTATGAAATTTAGGATCGGCAATATCGTGAAGAAGTGCAGACAACTCTACTACCTCTTTGTCACAATCTTCTGTTTCTGCGATCTGAGCGGCCAGTTTCCAGACTCTTTCAATGTGAAACCAGTCATGTCCGGCTTCTGCTCCTTCTAATTTTTCTTTTACAAATGCTACCGTATTGTCAATCGTACTTTTCATTTATCTATCAGTTCATTTAAAATAATATCCCATAGTTTGCTGTTGTAACTTCTAAAAAAATTGATAT
>CBFQYI010000036.1:0-17744 GCA_965720825.1 uncultured Chryseobacterium sp.
GGCGGAAAAAGCATAGGTCCCAATAAATTTACCTTCAATGATGAATTAGTAAACGGATGGACCGGAGTAGGAACCCAGCTGAACGGTATCGGTCACATCGGTATTGACAACACCTACTACAACGGAAACAAAGCAACAGATTTTGTAACCGTAGAAGGTGTAAAAAAACTGGGAGTTGAAAAAGTACCTCCTTTCGTTACCCGTGGTGTAGTGCTTGATATGACTGCTCATTATGGAAAATCAATCGTGCCCGGAGGAACAGAATTTACAGTAGAAGATATTAAATCTGTTTTAAAGAAACAGGGACTTACCCTAAGAAAAGGTGATATCGTTCTTTTCAATACGGGATGGCTTGAATTGATCAGCAAAAACAACCAACAATTTCTGGAAACAGAACCAGGAATCGGAATGGATGCCGCAAAATGGCTTGCAGATCAGGGAATCGTTGCTTTTGGTGGTGATACCTGGGCTTCCGAAGTATATCCCAACCCAAAAAGTAAAGAAGAATTCCCTATCAATCAGTTTATGCTGGCTAAAAAAGGAATCTATAATCTGGAACTGATTGACAGCCGTCCATTGGTGAAGCAAAAAGTCTGGGAATTTCTCTTCGTACTGGGACAGCCTTTGTATGTAGGCTCTACTCAGGTGAACGTGAATCCTGTGGCTATTTATTAAATTAAATACTTACAGTATGAGATTGTTTAAACTTTTACATTCATTATTTTAACCACAAAAGGCACAAAAGTTTTTTAAGAACCAAGCCTTATGCATAATAAGTATACCTAAGTTTTGTGAAAATAAATCTTTGCCTATTGAGCGAAGTCGAAATGTTCATCTTATGTTAACATTTCTGAAGTATCATTTTAAACTTACTTAAGTGAACTCAAATGTTTTAAAATGAAACCTTTTGTGACTTTTGTGGTTTGGTAAAATTTAAACAACTTTTATATCTGAGAAACGGAGAGACAATGTAATTCCGGTTTAAAAAATAATATGAACCAAAGAATTTATTTTTAGAATTAATACTTGAACCGTGTTACACTGTCACTTTGCACATTGCATCAAAACGGCCTTTCAAATTTTTTGAAAGGTCGTTTCTTAAAATAAAGTAAACATCCGCAGATGATGCAGTCTTCATCAACTTCTATCCTCCATCACCCAACTTCCTGAATTCACTATTTTGCAATCGGAAGATGAGTACTTACTGCAATTCTGTTCCAGGCATTAATGGTAATGATTGCCATAATGATCTGAGCAATCTGATTATCATCAAAAAATGACTTCGCTTTTCGATATGTCTCTTCGGTTAATCCTTTATCGCTGATCAGCGTAATTTCTTCTGTCATTGCCAATAGCACCTGCTCTTCTTCAGTGAAAAATTCTTTTGCTTCTGTCCATCCATTCAGAATAAAAATTCTTTGAGGATTTTCTCCGTATTTAATAGCATCTTTGGTATGCATATCCAAGCAGAAAGCACATTTATTGATCTGGGAAGCTCTGATCTTAATCAGCTCCTTCTGAATGTGTGTTAAAGAAATAGTTTGTAAATACCCTTCCAATCCCAGCATAGCTTTATAGGCTGCTGAATCTACTGTTGCAATATTCAATCTTGCGCTCATAATATTATATTTTTTTGGTTAATTGATCTATACTTAAAGAATAATGTTGCTGTACAGCCAGTAAAAATGCAGCAGCACTTCCCACCCATACAGAATAGTTCAGTGGGGCTTTTGGTCCTGATGCGATGGTCATGGATATCGCAAAAATCAACAGCAGGATACTGCTTCCATAGGCTGCAAACTTTGTTTTAAATCCAAAAATCAGCATCAAAGGAAAAAGGATTTCTAAAAAAGTAGCAGCATACGCTGAAACTGTACTTAACGCTTCCGGAAGGAAAAATGTCAGTGTTCTTGTATATTCTTTAAAACGCTCCATGTTTCCCCATGATGAATTTTCTTTGCTCCACCATCCGAATCGGTCTGCCACTGCAGAAAGCATTGTAACGGCGAGAGCCAGTCTTAAAAAAAGTTGCGGAAATTGATTTTTTTGATCTGTCATTGCATTAGCTTTTAATCACATGACAAATTTCCGGTTTCTGATCCGTAAAAATCTTAAACTGGTTTAAGATCGTAATTTTGCTCTGATTTCACTCAGGTATTCGGGAGTAAGATTCAAAAAGGAAGCAATCAGATATTGGGGAATTCGTTGAATAAACCAAGGATATAATGTGCTGAAATGCATATAAAGCTCTTCTCTGGACATTTCATACAAATAACGGATTCTCCTTTCCGAAGCAGCATAAGCTCTTTGATAGATCATCCGAAAATACCTTTCCATTACAGGATGTTTTTTTAATAATTCTTCCTGACGCTCCAGATCAATCACCAAAATAGAAGAATGCTCTACCGTCTGTATGGAAAAATCTGTTGGGATCTGTCTTTCGTAAGCAAATGTATCCGTTATCCACCAGTTTTCAATAGCGAATTCCGTAGTCTGCTCCACTCCTTTTTCGTTGATGAAGAATTTTCTCAGACATCCTTTCACTACAAAATACATTGTCCGGCAGATCTCTCCTTCCAGTACCAGATTCTGTTTCTTTTTCACATCCATTACCTCGAAAAATGATACAATAGAAGTATATTCTTCATCAGTTATCGTAATAAATTTATTTAAATGTGATTTGAATGAGTCCATTGTAATAATTAATACTCAAACTTAACTTTATTTTTTTAGTTTTACAATGAGAAAATATTGAATCATGGAAATCGTTGCAAAAATTCTGATCGCTGTTGTTGCACTGGAACACCTTTATATCCTTTGGATGGAAATGTTTGCATGGGAAACCAAAGGTAAGGAAGTTTTTAAAGCAGCCCTGCCTGCAGAAATGTTTAAACCCACGAAAGGACTTGCTGCCAATCAGGGACTTTACAATGGATTTCTGGCCGCCGGACTGATCTGGTCTTTTTTAATTAAAGATCCTCAATGGCAGACTAATGTAGCTTTGTTCTTTTTAGGATGTATAGCCGTAGCCGGAATCTATGGTGCTATTTCAGCTACTAAAAAAATATTTTTCGTTCAGGCATTACCCGCTATCCTTGCTATTATTGCCGTTTTATTGAAATAATCTTACGGGTTATCTTTTAAAATAATTACCATATCCATCTGCTCTTACCTTTAATGATAAGAAAAAATTCATCATGAAACCACTCCTTTAAAATACTATTGAAAATCAACAATTTACACACTCAAAAATCCATTTAATATAAAATTCGTAAATTTGCACCGTCATAAAAAATTGATATACAGTTTTTTGATGCTGGCAAGCATTTTGATGAAATGTAGCCATTCAAGTTGTTCAGTACACATATCTGTAATTACCTCATCAGTAATTTAATTGTAGAATCTATGTAAAAGATCAGTTTCTTTTTACATGATACACTCTTTTTCTAGAGTATAATCTATTGAAATATTTAAAATAAACATAAGGCCAGCAGGTCTTTATGCTGTTATTTTTTTTGTTTAAAGCTTTTATCATTAAAGGCTTAGCAAATTATTTTATCCTATTACCAACAGCAGAACAACGAAAGCTAAACGTATATAATGAATTGGTGTACAATTTTTTATATCAAATTATTAATTGAAAAATTCTGAATATGGAAAAAAATGAAAACACTCGAAAAGTAAAACTTAAAGTGGAAGACCTGACGATCATCTTTGGTAAAAACAAAGAAAAAGCACAGGAACTTCTGGATAAAGGTTTTTCCAAAAAAGAAATTCTTGAAAAAACAGGCTGTACCATAGGGATCAACAAAGCCAGCTTTGAAATTTATGAAGGAGAATTCTTTGTGATCATGGGACTTTCAGGAAGTGGAAAGTCTACGTTACTGCGCTGTCTTAACAGGCTGAATGAGCCTACTTCCGGAAAAGTATACATCAATGACGATGATATTACCGGAAAAAACAACAAAGAACTGCTGGAAGTAAGAAGAACGGAAATGAGTATGGTATTTCAGAAATTTGGACTACTACCCCACCATACAATTCTCGACAATGCAGGTTTCGGACTGGAAATCAGAGGAGAAGACAAAGCTTCCCGTGATAAAAAAGCACAGAAAGCGCTGGATATCGTTGGATTAACCGGCTTTGAAAACCAATATCCTTCCCAGCTTTCAGGAGGAATGCAGCAGAGAGTAGGATTGGCAAGAGCGTTGGCAAATGACCCTGAAGTTTTACTTATGGATGAAGCCTTCTCTGCACTGGATCCTTTGATTAAATCTGAAATGCAGGATCAGATGCTTGAACTGCAGAATACATTACAAAAAACTATTGTCTTTATTACCCACGATCTGGATGAAGCCATTAAAATCGGAGACCGTATCGTCATTATGAAAGATGGGGTGATAGAACAAATAGGAACAGCGGAAGATATTTTAACCAATCCTGCAAGCGACTATGTGAAAGCATTCGTAGAGAAGGTGGATCGTAAAACCATTATCACCGCAAGATCTTTAATGTTCGACAAAGCTACGGTAGTACGTTTCAGAAAAGATGGTCCTGAAGGAGCTTTAAGAAAAATGAGAGCTACAGGCCTGGAAAACTTACCTGTGGTAGATTTTCAGAATAAATTTCTTGGTTTTGTAACCCTTAATGATGTGGTCCGCATCGCCAAAAAGAAAGAACCTACAGTAGAATCTATTATCAACAGCAATGTTCCTTCAGTTTATCCTGAAGTGACGGTAGAAGAAATGCTGCCATTAATTTCCGGAAGCAAATCAGCCATCGCTGTAATTGATGAAGACAATAAATTTTTAGGTCTTGTCACCCAGTTATCGCTTGTCATAGAAGCTACCAAGTTTAATGAAGAAGAGATCATAGAATTAAAAGAAATCGCAAACAATCAATAAGATGAATAAAACTATAGATATAGGCCAATATGTAGAAACTGCAATCAATTGGCTCACAGAAAACGGAAAGCCTGTATTTGATGTCATAAAACATCTGGGAAATTCCTCCATTATGGGAATTGAATGGATCTTAACAAACACTCCTTTTTATGTAATCATTCTCTTTTTTACCTTACTGGCGCTATGGAAAGCCGGAAAAGGCATTGCTGTAGTAACGGCTGCCGGATTAAGTTTAATATTTTTAATGGGACTTTGGAAAGAAACCATGGAAACACTGGCACTTATCTTTGTTTCCACCATTACGGCACTTATTCTTTCTATTCCTTTGGGAATTTTAGCTGCTAAAAGCAAAATAGCCGACAAAATCATTCGTCCTTTACTGGATCTGATGCAGACCATGCCCGCATTTGTCTACCTGATTCCGGCTGTACTGTTTTTCAGTATCGGTAAAGTACCCGGAGCTTTTGCAACCATTATTTTTGCGATGCCGCCAGCGGTACGATTAACAACATTAGGAATTGAAGCAGTTCCGAAAGATATTGTAGAAGCTGCCAGAGCTTTCGGTGCCACCAACCGTCAGATTCTGTTCAAGGTAGAACTTCCTTTAGCAATGAAAACGATTTTAACAGGAATCAATCAAACCATATTATTATCATTATCCATGGTCGTTATTGCAGGAATGATTGCTGCAGGCGGTTTAGGAGAAAAAGTATTGGAAGGAATTAATAATCTGGATATCGGATTAGGATTTGAAAGTGGTTTATCCGTAGTGATTTTAGCCATTATCCTCGACCGTATTACCCAGGGATTTGTAAAGAAAAAGCAATAAAATGAAACAATTTAAATATCTGTTTTTACCCGTTTTAATGTTAATATTTACAGCATTAAGTTCGTGTGAAAACATAAAAAACTCAAAGTATATCACCATAGGAATGGTAGACGGCTGGGCAGAAGATGTTGCAATGACACACGTTGCTAAAGCCATTCTTGACAAACAAGGTTATCATGTTATCATTCAAAAAGCTTCTACAGATATGATTCTGGCTTCGATGAATAATGAAGATACAGACCTTTTCATGGGAGTATGGCTTCCTTACACCCACGCAAAAAAGCTGGCTAAATTTCCGGGATTGACTCATCTTGGAACCAATTACAACAACGGCCGTATCGGATTGGTTGTGCCGGAATACGTTACTATTAATTCCATTGAAGAGCTCAATCAGCATAAAGATCAATTCAGTCATAGAATCATTGGGATTGAAAAAGGAGCCGGATTAACCACAGGAACAGATAAAGCGATTGTTGATTATAAGCTGGATTTTCAGCAGATCAACTCTTCTACGATTGCTATGATCACCGAATTACAGAACGCGATCCAGCGTAAAGAATGGATTGTGGTTACGGGATGGCAACCCCATTGGATGTTTGGTAAAATGAAGCTTAAGTTTCTTGATGATCCCAAAAAGATATATGGTGAAGCAGAGCAGATTAAAACCTATTCCAGAAAAAGCTTTGCAAAAGATCATCCGGAGCTGGCAAAATTCTTTTCAAAACTTCATTTTGATGATAAAAATATGTCTGATCTTTTAATGAAAATGGAACAGAGTAAAAATAAAGAAGCCACCGCTAAAGAATGGGTGGAAGATCACGCTGAGCTGGTACAGTCATGGTTAGATAAAAATTAATAAACAATTTGGTATTATTTAAAATCCTCAGCTCTACATGGGTCTGAGGATTTTTTGTTTATTAATCAGAAGAACTCATCGATTCTTTAATTTTTTCCCGATGGATTATTCCCCAATTGACTAATGTTTCTGTTACAGGAAATACTGATTTTCCATATTCCGTCACTGCATAGGTCACTGTGATCGGTTTTGTATCCTGAACGGTTCTGGTGATCAGAAGATTGGTTTCCAGCTCTTTTAATTCTTTGCTCAGCATTTTTGCAGAGATTCCTTCAATACTGCGTTCCAGTTTTTTAAAATGAATCATCTGATCCGGTCTGTTCGTCAGATACCGTAAAATCATCAGTTTCCATTTTCCTCCCAACACGTCCAGACTGTCCCGCATCGCGAACAATTCTTCTGTGCAGCTGGCTTCTCTTTCAATGCCGTTTTCAATGATTTTTGCCATAATAGTTTCATGAAGGTAACTAGTTACCATTGGTTAACTAGTAGCAAATATAAACTATTCCCTTTTTACATTTGTGTATCAAATTAACAATAATGAAAGCAGTTATTTTAAATAAAAATGGAAAGCTGGAAGACGGATTGGCAGAACAGCCCCAACCTAAAAACAATGAAGTTTTAATCCAAATCAAAGCAAGCGGCTTCAATCCCATCGATTACCAGATGCTGGAAAATGAATTGGAACGGAAACTGATCAGTTCCCCGATATTAGGAAGAGAATTATCCGGAATTGTAGTGGATAAAGGTTCAGAAGTTACAGAATTCAATATTGGAGATGAAATCTATTGTGGCAGCGGCTCCATGGGAAGCAACGGTACTTACGCTGAATATATTGCAGTTCCTGAAGCCATTGTTTTCTTTAAACCAAAAAACATTTCGTTTGAACAGGCGGCGGCTATTCCTTCAGCAGGGCTTACTTCTTTACAGATCTTTAACCGTTTGAAACTAACTCCGGAAAATACAGTTTTGGTAACGGGAGCAACCGGAGGTGTAGGTTCATTTCTGATTAAACTTTTATTAGCGCATAATATCCGGCAAATCACAGCCACAGTGGGCAGTGAAGAAAACAGACAGATTCTTCTCAATCTGGGGCTAAAAGATCATCAGATCATCAATTATAAAGAAGAAAATCTAATCAGTAATATTTTAAAAGCTAATAACGACCAGCCTTTCGAATATGGAATTGATCTGGTTGGAAACTACATGTCAGAAGTCACTGCAGAAGTTTTGAAAATTAACGGAATGTATGTGGATGTGACCGCTCTAGTCACTAAAGATGCTCACGAAACTTTATTCAACAAAGGAACATTGATTATGAATATCTCCAATTATACGTATGGAATGGTAAAAAAATACGAGTACTATAAGAACAGTTTGATTACTATCAAGACATTCATTGAAAACGAAACGATTCTCCCTCCACAATATAAAACCGTTGGAAATCTTTCTTTGGATACCGTTCTGCAGGCACATTCGCTATTAAAAAATAATCAGACCCAAGGTCATAAACTCATTATGAAACATTAATCTATGAACAAAATACCAAGACGAATCGTAACAGGAACTAAAGACGGAAAATCTGCTATTATAGAAGACCAACAGGTAGAAAACGCTGTGGAACATTTTCCGGGACTTATCATTTCAGATGTGTGGAATACCCAGACAATGCCAGCCAGCCTGGATTTTGAAACCAGAATTCCCAATACCGGATTTCCGCAAACTCCTAAAAATGGTACTTACTTTCGATATGTAGTAGTTCCACCGGATAAAGATTTAGGTGTAGAATGGAAAAAGGATGAACCTCATCCGATGATGCATCAAACGTCAACACTAGATTATATCATTATTCTTTCTGGTGAGCTCTATCTCATCATGGAAGAAGGTGAAACCCTTCTGAAACCTGGCGATATCGTTATTCAAAGAGGAACGAATCATGCATGGAGCAACCGCTCTGACGAGCCTTGTATTCAGCTGGCGGTGTTGATTGATGCGGATTGTCAGCATTAAATAATTCAATGATTTAAAAATTTAAAGTTGGAAAAACGCAAAGGCGCAAAGAAAAATAAATAATATATTGTTTTTAAGACGCAAGAAAATCAAAGATTTTCAGCAAGGAATTATTTATAAAGTATTAGGAATATACAATTTTATCACAGATAAAATCCTTGCGACTTAAAACAGAAGAAGAAAAAAATTGCGCCTTTGCGTTTTTCCAACAAAACTCAGAAACATAAAAAAACGCACTCAGATTTTCCACAAGCATCTGTGTAATTCATGTAATCTGTGGGAAATAATATACAACATTCAATTACAAAGCAGAAATTTCCAACAGCTTCTGCTTCATTTTCTCAGGCGTCATCTGCCCTTCCTGATAATACACCAGATTCTGATGCTTATCCAGGAATACCCACAAAGGATAAACAGGCTGATTTTTATTCTTTGATAAAGCCAGCGCCAACTCATGAATTCCGGAATTTCCATTCTGCAGATATTCAAACTCCTGATTCTGGAAATGAATTTTTTCCTTCGTCTTTTCCGCCTCGAAATTGACAAAATAAAAATGATCATTAATCATATTCACCAGCTCCTGATCTTTATTCATACGGAAAGACTCAATCTTACAGACTGCACACCAGTCCGTATAAAGGTGAATAACCACCGGCTTCGGATTTTCTTTTTGCTGAGCTTCAAGATCAGAAAAAGTGCCTGTCTTCATCTGAGACAGATAAAAACAGGGCACTAACATTAAAAATAAAGCTATTTTTTTCATTTTAAAGTATATTTTACTCCTAAGAAACCTCTGATCCCCTGCATCGGTGCATAGCCGTATGCCGTATCAAAAGTATAATGATTAGGATTATTGATAGGATCATCAACATGCTTATCAAACGGGTCAAATGGTCTCATCAAAGGATCTTTAGGTCTGAAATTGAATAAGTTTTTCATTCCGCAATACACTTCAAATCCGGATTTGAAACTCTTGGACACCTGAATATTGGCCAGAGAATAAAAAGGAGAATATTCAGGGCGGTAGTCGTTCACTAAAACAGGAAGTCGCATTGGTCCGTAGAACTGTCCTGTAAAATCGATGGTCAGGTTATTCTCGAACTTATAAGTCAGATTATAGGTACCACTCCACTTCGGGGCATGCAGCTGTTGTGTTTTTTGATTTTCATTATCAAATTTCTGATAGACATCCAGATAAGTAACTCCAAGATTAACACTCAAAGGAAACTGAAAACTGAAATCCACATTTAAAGAAGCACCTCTTGAAATTCCGTATCCGTGAAGATTGTCATAAATAATTTTATTAGGATCAGAATCAAAGTCCCCTACAATTTTATTACTGAAATAAGTATAAAATGCAGAAGCGTCAAGATTCACCATTCGGCTGCCTACAGGAATTTTCCAGATATAGTTCAGGTTTCCGTTGATGGATCTTTCCGGCTTCAAATCTGATTTTACTACCACTTCCCTCGAACCCGTCAATGCAGCATGATCTTCTGTAAATAATTTAACCACTCTGAACCCTGTTCCAAAGTTGAAACGTAAAGTGTGATACGGATTAGGATTAAATTTCCATGCAAACCTCGGTGAATGTACGGAATGATGTACTTTATCATAATCATATCTGTACCCAAGTAACAACGTATTTTTATCGTTGATTTCCCACTGATCCTGGATAAAAGCTCCCCAGATAGGAGATTTCATCGGTGCATTCGTGATGCCGTCTGAAGCTAATGTTCCCGGAGTGTTATCATCGTAAAAAGTTCTTTTGAAGGTAAGTCCGGCCGTGATATCATGTTTCCCGAAACTTCTGTCCCAATACGTCTGCACGAAAGCTACCTTTTGTGTTGCATTGAATGGATTGGATCCATAAAAAGAATTCTGATCATGATAATTATAAGAAAACTGAGTCACAATATGCTCTTTCATCGGCCATTCGTACAATCCGAAAACCTCTGCTCTGTTGGTATAAATACTTTCTCCGTATACTTCGTCACTGCCACGGAAAGATTTATTCCATTGCATTTCACCTCCAAAACGGTCTTCATACAGATACCTCAAAGCAAAACTTGCCTGTCTGTTTTCTTTTCTCTTAAAATTCCACTTGTTAAATACGGAAATTCTGCTTTGTAAAGTAGTATCCGTGAAATTATCTTTATTCTGATCTATTCTTTCCTGAAAACTGAAATAATTTAAACTTAATAATGAAGCTGCATTCTTCCCAACGTTGAATTTGGTGGAAAGATCCAGATTATTTTCAAACCAACTCGATGTCATCAGATCAACACTTAATTTAGGAGCAGTCAGGGCATTTTTGGTGATAATATTAATTACTCCTCCCATTGCTTCAGAACCATAGATTGAAGATGCCGGGCCTTTCACGACCTCTATTCTCTCTACAAGGCTATTCGGAATTCCACTTAGTCCATAGACGGTAGAAAGTGAACTTACAATAGGCATTCCATCAATCAGAATCATGGTATATGGACCTTCTAATCCATTGATGTGAATATCTCCAGTATTACAAACAGAACAATTCAGCTGAGGTTTTACCCCATTCACCATCGCAATGGCTTCAAAAATACTGGGAGTAGGATTTTTTTGGAAAAATTTCTGACTGTAAATCTCTACGGCAACAGGACTTTTAGACCTGCTCATCGGTTTTATGGTACCGGTAACTACTACATCCTCAATGTTACTTGTCTTGATTTCCCTCTTCGTAACTCTCGCAGAATCCAGATTTTTAGTCTGTTGTAAACTCAAACTATCGGTCTCCTGCGCAAAACAATAGGTTGATAAAAAAGTAATAGAAAATAATATTCGCTTCATGAAATTAAAATTGTTAGACAAATCTAACAATTATTTTTAAAATACAAAACTTAATGCAAAAAATATAGGTTGAGCCAATTCATGAAAAATGATTAAATTTGAGAAACTACATATGAAAGTAAAATGAGATATCATCAATCGGGAAATATCCCACCAAAAAGGCATACGATCTTTAAGTCTCCGGAAGATAAATTTTACTATGAACAGCTTTTCGGTACAGAAGGCTTCCATGGTATTTCTTCTCTGTTATATCATATCCACCGCCCTACACAGATCAAATCTATCGGCGAACCGAAAGATGTCACTCCAAAAATCGCTGTGGAAAAAAATGTTGCTCCAAGAATGTTTAAGGGAATGAACGTCACTCCTGAAGATGACTTTATGGACAGCCGAAAGATCCTTTTGATGAATAACGACCTGAAAATGGGATTGGCAAAGCCAAGAAAATCGATGGATTATTTCTACAAAAATGCGGAATGTGATGAGCTTTTGTATGTTCATAACGGAAACGGAATTTTGAAAACATTTGTAGGTGATCTTGAATTCGTAACCGGAGATTATCTTATTATTCCGAGAGGAACCATTTATCAGGTGGAATTGAAGTCTGATGATACAGTCTTTTTCGTATTAGAAAGCCACTCTCCTATTTACACTCCGAAAAGATACAGAAATGAATTCGGGCAGCTATTGGAACATTCTCCATTCTGTGAAAGAGACATGATTGCTCCTACTTACAAAGAACCCATTGATGAAAAAGGAGAATTCTTAATTAAAGTAAAAAAAGAAAACCAGATTACAGACTTCATTTACGCAACACACCCGTTTGATGTGGTAGGCTGGGACGGTTATTTTTATCCTTATAAATTCAATATTAAAAACTTCGAACCGATTACCGGAAGAATTCACCAACCACCACCGGTTCACCAGAATTTTGAGGGACATAATTTCGTAGTGTGCTCATTCTGTGCAAGAATGTATGATTATCACCCACAGGCGATTCCTGCACCTTACAACCACTCTAATATTGACTCTGATGAGGTATTGTTCTACACAGAAGGTGATTTCATGAGCCGTAACCACATTGATTTAATGGACTTTACTCTTCACCCTGGGGGAATTGTACACGGACCTCACCCGGGTGCTATGGAAAGAAGTATCGGAAAAAAATTCACGGAAGAATATGCTGTAATGGTAGACCCTTTCCGCCCGTTAAAAATTACTGAAGAAGCTTTAAAAGTAGAAGATCCTTCTTATAAAACTTCATGGTTAGAATAAAACAGTAAAAATTATCAATAAAGTATTACTGAATACATACAAAAGACGCTTTAAATCCTTTATTTAAAGCGTCTTTTTTCGTAAATTTGTGAGGTATGGTTAACATATTTACCATCATTATTTTTCATATCGCATCCTAAGTAATGGTGGTTTAAAACAAAATCAATATTACATGTTAGAAAGAATCAGATTAGAAAGTTTACACCAAAAGGTAACCACAGCTGAAAACGCTGTAAAAATCATTAAAGACGGTATGACCATCGGGTCTAGCGGCTTTACAAAAGCAGGTGACAGCAAAGCCATTTTGCCGGCACTGGCTGAAAGAGGAAAAACAGAAGACCTGAAAGTCACTTTGATGACCGGAGCTTCACTGGGGCATGGTACCGACGGAAAACTGGCAGAAGCCAACGTTCTAAAGAAAAGAATGCCATTCCAGGTAGATCCTATTTTAAGAAACAAAATTAATAATGGTGAAATTCTCTTCATCGACCAGCATTTAAGTGAAAGTGCCGAGCTTCTTCACACCAAAAATCTTCAAAGCATTGATGTAGCCATTATCGAAGCTGCTTATATTGAAAGAGACGGAAGTATTGTTCCCACCACATCTGTAGGGAATTCTGTGACTTTTGCGGCTTTGGCAAAAAAGGTTATTATTGAGATCAATACCGAAGTTCCTGAAGAAGTTTACGGAATTCATGATATCTACCAGGCGGAAGATTATCCTTACAGAAATGTTATTCCAATTGTTGCGCCATGGAACAAAATCGGGAGAAAAAGTATTCCTGTAGATCCTGAAAAAATTGAAGCCATCGTATTTACCAACCGTAAAGACAGCCCCGCTGATATTGCAGAACCGGACGAAAAAACAACAGCCATCGCCAAACATCTTCTTGCTTTCTTTGAAAATGAAGTTCTTTTGGGACGCCTTACCGACAGACTACTTCCTCTTCAGGCAGGTATCGGTAAAGTAGCCAATGCTGTTCTGACAGGATTTAAAGACAGTAATTTTTATGACCTGACCATGTTTTCAGAAGTCCTTCAGGACAGTACATTTGATCTGATCGATTCCGGTAAGCTAAGTTTTGCTTCTGCATCATCCATTACCGTTTCTCAGGAATGCTATGAAAGGGTACTGGGAAACCTATCAAAATATAAAGACAAGTTTGTTTTAAGACCGCAAAATATTTCCAATACACCAGGATTGATCAGAAGATTGGGAGTAATTGCCATCAACACCGCCATTGAATTCGACATCTATGGAAACGTAAACTCTACTCATATCGGAGGAACCAAAATCATGAACGGAATCGGAGGTTCTGGAGACTTTGCAAGAAATGCTTATTTAAGTATTTTTGTAACCCAGGCAGCTTCAAAAGGCAACAATATTTCCCACGTCCTTCCAATGGTTTCTCATACCGATCATACAGAACATGATGTAGATATTCTGGTAACAGATGTTGGATTGGCTGACTTAAGAGGATTAGCACCAAGAGAAAGAGCCCAGAAAATCATTGATCATTGTGTTCACCCGGATTATAAAGAAGAACTACAATCTTACTTCGACAGAGCCTGTGAAAAAGGAGGTCATACTCCACATTTATTACAAGAGGCATTCAGCTGGCATTTACGATTTACAGAAACCGGAAGTATGAAACAGAAAACTGCAGTAGAAACTGCTAATTAAGATTTCCATCAAAATAACAGATAAAACGAAAGGACTGAATGCCAATGCATTGAGTCCTTTCGTTTTTTAATCACAGCTGGCATATTCACATGATAAAAGTCTGTTCACTATCCTCAAAATATTTATATGAACATAAAATTATAAAGATTATCTTTGAAAGAATAGAAGTATTTTATCTACTGTAAAGAATACTCTAAACACCCTTAAAAAGACAAAATATGAATAATTACATCAGCGCAGAAGAAGCAATATATACGATAAAAAGTGGTAACCGTGTCTTTTTTCACGGTAGTGCTTGTACTCCCAATTACCTTATTGATGAACTGGCAAGACAAGCTAACCGTTTGCAAAATGTGGAAATGGTTTCCATTACCCAGCAGGGAAATGTGGAAATTGCAAAACCCGAGTACAAAGACAGTTTTTTCATCAATTCTTTATTTGTTTCCACTCCTGTGCGTGATGCTGTAAATTCTGACCGTTGAGACTTTGTTCCCGTTTTCTTAAGTGAAATTCCTATTTTATTCAGAAAAAATATACTTCCTCTGGATGTAGCTATTGTTACCGTTTCTCCACCTGACAGACATGGTTTTTGTACTTTGGGAACTTCTGTAGATATTGCAAGAGCAGCAGTAGATACTGCAAAAATCATTGTGGCCATCGTTAACCCGAGAATGCCAAGAACCCATGGAGACGGGATGATCCACATCAGCAGAATTCATAAACTGGTTTGGCATGAAGAAGAACTCCCAACAGTAGATTATGGTTCTAAAGTAGGTCCTGAAGAAATGCTCGTAGGAAAGAATGTAGCAGAGCTTATTGAAGACAGATCTACGCTTCAGATGGGCATCGGAACCATTCCTGATGCTGTGTTAAAATGTCTTACCAACCATAAAGACCTTGGAATTCACACAGAGATGCTGAGCGACGGTGTTATTGACCTCATTCAGGATGATGTGATCAATAATAAATACAAAGGCTACAACGACAATAAAACCATCACAAGTTTCTGTTTCGGAACCCGAAAACTCTATGATTATGTGGATGACAATACAGTCTTTGCCTTCAGAGATGTAAGTGAAGTCAATTTCCCGATCAACATTATGAGAAACAAAAAAATGGTAGCGATTAACTCTGCCATTGAAATAGATCTTACCGGGCAGGTATGTGCCGATTCTATCGGAACGATTCAGTACAGCGGAATTGGAGGGCAAATGGACTTTATGCGTGGTGCAGCTTTAAGTGACGACGGAAAACCTATCATAGCTATCACCGCAAGAACTAAAAAAGGAATTTCCAGAATTGTTCCTTTTCTTAAACAAGGAGCGGGTGTAGTCACCACAAGAGGCCATATTCACTATGTAGTAACTGAGTATGGAACGGCTTATCTCTATGGGAAAAATCTCCGCCAGAGAGCACAGGAACTGATCAGTATTGCCCATCCGGACGATAGAGAAATGCTGGAAAGAGCTGCTTTTGAAAGATTTAAACACTGATAATCAAATTATAAACTCCTTACAACTGTCTTTTTTAAATTGAAATATTAAAACAAATTTTGAACTCTTCATCATAAATTGATGAAAAAATATTAAAATTTTGGCAGTATATTTGATAAAACTCTTTCAAAAACAAGGAAATTGAAAACTATATATAATTCGATACGAGACGAAGTGGTAAAACATTCCAAGGTAAGGAATTCTGTTTTGGGGAATGTGAATGAATGGAAGAGAAGCCATTATATTATTCTTTCCGAAATTATTAAAGACGAGCTCTCTGAAGCTGAAGAACTGAAAGGAGGAAAAAAATTTGAAATCGGAAATACCATTTCCCATGTAACCTTACAACGCTTTTTTGAAAACGATTATCAGGATAAAACTCACAGTGATCTGAGGTTTCTGAAAACACTGGATAAAATCTGCATTTTCTTAGGATATAAAGATCTCAATGATTACATCCTTACTATCAGATTTAAGAAACAGGAAGAAGAGGAAACTGATGATCAGTCTTATCTTACTAAAATGGTTTATGAATACTGTGCAACCGCTTTTGAGTTTTGTAAACAGTTTCCCAATCATAATACCCAGCTTTTTAAAGATCTGGTTTTTGATGATTCTCCATTCCTGGAAAGGGTTTCACTGTTCAGTAAAGAATTATGTGATAAAGACTTTCAGCTGGTTACTAAAAACAACAGATCCAATTATGAGGTTTTTGATATTCAAGTGGTGACCGATGAACCCGACAAGAAAATCCTGGAATCTCAGGAGTTCTGGAATCTTCTGTTTAAAGTTGGAGAAACCGGAGAAGAACATTTCGTAAATCAACTGAGTACCCAGATCTATTTTATCCGAAAAGTAAATAACACCTGGAAGATATGGGATAATTATAATCCCGACGCAGGAATGCTCAATAGAAAAATTGAAACAACCTAAAATAAGAAAGCCGTAGAGAGTATCTACGGCTTTCATGTTTCGAAATATTTTTTTTCACTTGTCTTTTGTATAACAAATGTAGGCAGATGATTTTAGACTTATGAAACTTAAATATACTTAAGTAAACTCTTCTTTAACGTTATGTTAAATATATTCAATGAATCCGTGGGAATATTTTCGCAATGTCTAAGTTTTTTGTAATTTGCATACCAATAAAATAAAAGTAAAAGAGAAAATATGTCAACACTTACATTTGCCGAGAAAATAGCTCAAGCAGAAAATTTCTTACCGATTAACGGTACAGATTATATTGAGTTTTATGTAGGAAATGCAAAACAGGCTGCCCATTATTACAAAACCGCTTTCGGTTTTCAGTCTGTAGCTTATGCGGGTCCTGAAACAGGAGTAAGAGACCGTGCATCTTATGTGCTTCAACAAGGAAAAATCAGATTGGTATTAACAACCGGACTTAAGTCTGAATCTTCGATCAGTGAGCACGTAAAAAAACATGGTGACGGAGTAAAAATTTTGGCACTTTGGGTAGATGACGCTTATGCAGCTTTCGAAGAAACAACTAAAAGAGGTGGAAAACCTTATTTAGAGCCTGTAACGTTAACCGATGAGCATGGTGAGGTAAGAATGTCCGGTATCTACACGTATGGAGAAACCGTTCACATGTTTGTGGAAAGAAAAAATTATAACGGAGCTTTCATGCCTGGTTATGAAAAGTGGGAAAGCGATTATAAGCCTGAAGAAGCAGGTTTATTATACGTAGACCACTGTGTAGGAAATGTTGACTGGAACAGAATGATCCCAACTGTAGAATGGTATGAAAAAGTAATGGGATTTGTAAACATCCTTTCCTTTGATGACAAGCAGATCAACACAGAATATTCTGCATTGATGTCTAAAGTAATGTCAAACGGAAACG
>CBFQYI010000037.1:0-17672 GCA_965720825.1 uncultured Chryseobacterium sp.
AATTCTCCTTTTTCTTTACCGTCATCTCTTCCTACTCCGATATAGTCATAGTTTTTTAAACCTGCTTTAATATCTTTCATCTGCTCCGGAAGTGCTTCCTGTACTCCGAAATAATCAGGATGATAGTACGTCAATAAATCCGCAACGTCCTGTTTTCTTTTTGGCCAGGCATTTTCTTTATCCGACTCTACATTCAGTCTGATATTAAAACTCATTACGGTAAGGTCTTGTGAGAATCCTAATGCAAAAAACATCAGAAACACCATTGAAAATCTGAAATTCATATGTTATTTTATCATTAAGAGACAAAAATAAAACTTCTCTGTGACAGAAAAGCTTTATTGATGTGATTATATTGTTAAATTATCTTTTTCTTCTTCTATAGATATAAAATACTCCTGAAAATCGGACTCTGAAACCGGCAATTGGCTTTCAAGCTTTACAACTCCTATGGTTTTGTAGTGAGCTGCCAGTTTTATGTCTTTGCTTTTGAGGAGAACTTCAAGCTTTTTTAAATTTATATCTTTCTTTAAAACTGCGAGGTAAGTGATCATAAGTATATCTGTATTAAACCGTTTCCAATATCTCTGTATTTTATGCCTTCGATAGGTCTTGCTTTGTTTTCAATCAGTTCCCAGATCTCTTTTGCTGATTTATCGGGAAACTGTTCCATATACAAAGCCGCAAGTCCGGAAACATGGGGTGCTGCCATGCTTGTTCCGCTCATGCTGTAGTACAAATTACTTTTATTCTTTGCATTTTTAGGATAGGAACTGATAATATCTACTCCGGGAGCACAGACATTGATACTTCCTCCTGTGGACGGATTGAGGCCGGCATTTGAAAATCTGGCGATCTTCATCTGAGCATCAATAGCTCCTACTGCCATGATCGACTTTGAATTGGCAGGCATTGAAACAGGCTGTGGAATCTGCGGTCTGTTACTGTCATTTCCTGCAGCTGCTATAATAAGACAGTTATTTTCCAATGCTCTTTCCCCAATGGTTTCAAAAAGAACGGAAGGCTGATCATCAAGCCTCACCGGAGATGCCAGTGAAAGAGATAGTATTCTGAATTTTTTCGAGATGGCCCAGTCTATCGCATCAATCACGCTGCTGGTGGTTCCTCTTCCATTGTCTGCGAGCACTTTTGCTATTTTCAGGTTGCAGTCCTTAGCAATTCCGTACCGTTTTCCGGTATCACTTCTTGTATTTCCTGTAGCTACTCCTGCGCAGTGTGTACCGTGGCCGTTAGGATCTCTGTTCCAGTCTTCACCGTCTATGAAAGATTTTCCTTCAATTTCTTCAGCTGAAAAATCCGGGTGAGAAGTTTCAAGGCCGGTATCGAGAATACAGACATCAATTCCTTTTCCTGTATAGTTGGCATTTTCAAGTCCGATTGCTTTTAATCCCCATTCCATTTCAATAAATGATTTTTGGGGTAAAGGTTTGCTGGTGATATATTTTTCAAGTTCTGAAATTTTTTCTGCGAGTCCGGCAGACTGTTTTTTAAGCTCACTAATCAGCTGCAATTCATCTGCAGGAAAAAATTCTCTTTCTTTTTCGTAGTATACAATAGAATTGGATTCATCTTTCACGGCACTTTTCAATTGATCTTCATCCATATTATCTACTACAAGAACTCCCAGATTTTTGTAAAGCACACCATTATCCTTATCAATAATTTCATAAGAACGGTTTTCTTTGGAGAGAAATTCTGAAGAAGTAATACTCACTTCCAATTCTCTCTCTATTTTTTTGAGTGCATTTTTCTGCTGATTCTGCAACAGAACGATATATCTTCCGCTTTCCATAATGATCTTTTTTAAATTAATTTCAGAAATACTTTTTCCAGCATAAGAAAAATATCCTCCGGAATAATGGTCAGTCTGAGTTTCTTATTAATTCCGGATATGGCTGTATTCTGTTCAACCAGTGAATTCCAGAAACGTTCAATTTTGGGAACAGAATTCATGTCTTTCAGCTTTTCATCATCCAGAATACCATTTTGATATAGTGAGACAATGATTCCTGAAATAAGTTCTTCCGCATCCTCAAGCTTTTTGTTTTCCTTGGCATAAATTTCCATCAGAATATCATAAATACTTTCCATTCCATTGAATGAGAATCCTCCGAGAATTTCTCTTCTCCCATTCATTATTTTCTCCATTTTTATAGGATTAAAACCTCTTTTAACGGTGGAAATCATATTCATAATTTTCAACACTTCAGATTCATGGCTGGTGTTTCCTTTGGTACGGAAATACTCCAGAACTTCGTTGAGAAATGCATCAAACCGAGCATCAAAGTCAAATGATTTTGACAGGTATAAAGCCTGAACTTCATTGAACTGTTCCAGCAGTTCTCTGATTTTCTGCACCGTAAAGTGAATAAGTTCCTGCATTACTCAAAAGTTATCTGTTCTATTTCGTTGCCGTCTTTATCTTTGTAGGATACAATCCTGATTCCTTCCTCCTCCATTTCCACATGAAGGTTGATGAATAATTTATCTTTATCTTCTGCTGCACTGGTGTTAGGATCTATGTAAATGCTGTTCAGCTTTGCATTCACCAACGTATATTTATTCAACAGAACCTTTGAAAAAATTTCTTTCAGTTCATCAGTTTCTTCTTCTGTTCCTTCCTGAGGTCGAAATATTCCGGAATTAAGAAGCTGCATTTTCTTTCTGAGATCCAGTTTGAGAACTTCATTGGCTGGGAGCTGCCCGAATTTCTGATCATTTTTTTCCAGTTTACTGAACAGGGTTTTAAACTCTTCAGTTTGAATCTGTCTTTTATTTATTTCAGGAATATTAAATTTCTTCTCCTTATTCACCAGACGGATTCTTTCATTTATTTCTGTCACAAACTGATCTTCATTCAGTTTAAAATTATATTTGGAATCTGAATCTATATCTGTGATTTTGATCGGAATATCCATCTTTACACTAGGGAGCGCATATCGTGGAACCTTGAAATATTTAAGGTATTCATGACGAGCATATTCTTTGGCAATAAGAACCGCATTTTCGTCTGCTTTTTTACGAGCCTGAATTATCTCGTTGTTGAGATAATCCAGGTAATCTGATAGTTTTATCATCTTTCGTAAAATCTATTATTGTGAAAGAAGTCCAAGCACTTTTTCAAGCCCTGCAGGCATTTCATCATTGGTGGCACGTACTTTTACCCCAAGAGAATATTCTTTTTCCACTTTAATTCCTGTACTGGAAGTTCTCTTATAAGATACATCCACTTTGAATTTCACAGGTCCCCATCCACCTGATACTCCGGCATTGATCCCGAATTCATCACTTACGTCTTTTGTGTATGTAGAATTAAGTTTAACATTAAAGTCTACTTCACAGGTTTCAATTCTGAAGCTCGGAACATTCAGCAACGCAATAAAAGGCACTGAAATTTCTACATCATCCGGAATCGTTTTAGGGTTGGTAGCACTTACCGGCTCATCTTCTTTAAAATCCGGATTCGGAATATTTTTTTTGTACTTGAATTCTGCCATTCTCAGTTTTTTAGGACTGGCAGCATTGGCAGGATCTGTAAGTTCGAACCCAACTTCATTGATGAAATTAACGGTGGCAATAGAGGCATTAGACTGTGCTTTTACACAAGCATCCAAAGGTCCGCCAATGATAGTCGCAAAGTCAATACTTCCTAATTCTGCAGCAAAATCTGCGCTGGCTGCATCAGAAGTTCTGAAAATCTCTTCATCAGCAGCTATTTTACCTGCAATCATTTTCATGATTTCTGAAGACGCGCCGGAGAAAGATTTTTCCCACTTTTCATCATAGCTTTTTTTGAATTCGTCTACGATGGCTAATAATTCTTTATTCGTCAATGAACTCAGTTCTGAAGTTTCAATTCCCGATACTTTTTCATAGACTGCAGGAGTAAGCACTTTTTCTACTCCCGATAAAAGGTCAATTAACTCATTTTTTGTTTTTTTGGCGTGGCTTGCTTCAAGCACCGATTTTAATGTTTCCATGTTTTTTGTTTTGATTAATATTGTGGGACAAAATTATATCACTGACTACCAAAACATTGTAGGGAAACCCCTCTACTTATCCCGGAAAAACACCCTAAAAATAAAAAGCCTGAACTTACGATGGTAAGCTCAGGCTTTTGTAATGCATATTGCAGATATTTATTTTGTATAAACGCAAAGATTATATGAATTCTTATTATTCCAAAGTACGCTAAGAAAGCAACCAGTTGCTGATGAAGCTATATGGCTATGCTTACGCTTAGAAAGAATCAATTTCATTGATTCCATCTTTGCCCACTTAAGAATTCAACATTAGATAGTAAAGCTTTGCGTTAAATTTAAATAGATTCAAGATTTCTATGCAGGTTTTTTGCTATTATTTTCCAGATTGACATCCGGAACAACAGAATTCGGATCCAGTTTTACCTCATCAATTTCCTTGCTGGAATCTACCTTGAATGTCCATTCTGTATTTCTTTTCCAAACTTCAACAGGAATTTTCATTGTCTGCGCAGTTCCATCTTTGAATTTAATTTGTACGGTTGTAGGCATTGGCAGCTGACCAATATTTTCAACCGTAATCTGAACTCCGTTTTTAAAGTTTCCGTTTACATATTGTACGTTCTTAACTGACTGATCAATTTTCCATTTATTAAAGAACCATCCTCTCCAGAACCAGTTCAGTTCTTCTCCGGAAACGTTTTCCATCGTATGGAAGAAATCCCATGGCGTAGGATGTTTAAATGCCCAACGGTCAATATAGGTTCTGAATGCTTTATCAAATTTTTCAGGACCCAGAATTGTTTCTCTTAAAACTTCTAATCCTGTTCCCGGCTTATAGTAAGCCAAAGCTCCGATACTTCTTTCTTTCATATTATCCGGTCCTACCATTACAGGCTCCAGATCATCAGTCAACAAATACTTTCCTGATCTTGCCAGGTTCGGTTTACGGTAATATTCTCCTTTATTGAAAGCTTCAGTTGAAAGTCCATTAATGAATGTATTGAACCCTTCATCCATCCAGGCAAATAATCTCTCATTAGATCCTACGATCATAGGAAACCAATTGTGCCCAAACTCATGGTCTGTAACACCCCAAAGATCTTCCCCTTTGGAATCCATATGACAGAAAACGATTCCCGGATATTCCATTCCACCTTCATTTCCTGCAACATTGGTGGCCGCCGGATAGGTATATTCATACCATTTTTTTGAATAATGTTCTATAGCTGCTTTTGTATATTCTGTAGATCTTCCCCATGCTTTATCACCGGCACTCTCCGCGGGATAAGCTGAAATAGCCAAAGATTTTTTTCCACTAGGTAAATTGATTTTTGCAGCATCTAAAATAAATCCGGCAGAAGATGCCCACGCAAAATCTCTTGTCTGTGTAATTTTGAATTTCCAGGTTTTTGTCCCGGATGCCTTATTTTTCCCGATTTCAGATTCAGGACGGATCATTACCGTTTTATCGCTGTTTCTAGCCTCGTTCCATCTGCTGATTTCCTCTTTACTGTATACTTCCTTCTCATTCAGAAGTTCTCCGGATGCAACGACATACTGATTGGCAGGTACAGTAATATTAGCTGTAATATTCCCGTATTCCAAATAAAACTCTGAAGCTCCAAGGTAGGGAAGCGTATTCCATCCTAAGACATCATCATACACACACATTCTCGGATACCACTGTGCGATGGTAAATATTTTACCGTTTTTAGTATCCTGAATTCCCATTCGGTCTGACCCATAATCAGGAGAAATAAATGAATATTCAATTTCTATTTTTGCAACTCCACCATTGGCTTTTAATTCCTTAGGAAGATCAATCTGCATTCTCGTATCAGTAATGGTATATTTTACTTCTTTTTTACCGTCAAGCTTGACTGATTTAATGGTATATCCACCATTAAACTCTTCACCATGGGCTCCATTTCTGCTTCCTGAAAGCGGAACTACGCCATTTCCTCTGGAATCTTTTGCAAACAGGTTCTGATCCAGCTGCAGCCACAGAAAACCTAATTTATCCGGACTGTTGTTGGTATAGGTGATTTCTGCGGTACCTGTAATCTCTTTTTTATCTTCATTCAGACTGACATTCAGATGATAATCTACTGAATTCTGCCAATAAGCATGTCCCGGCTGTCCGCTTGCAGAGCGGGTTGCTGTACCTGTCTGCGGATAAAAGAACGGCTTAAATGCTTCTACGTAATCATATTTCGGAGTTTGCTGTGCATAGGCAGATCCTGAGAACAGAACCACTGCAAGCGTCGAAACAAGGGTTGGAAGTTTAAATTTCATTTGAAAAAGTATTATTTAGTGTATAGGTAAAAAAAACTCCCGGAATTGTTACACATCCGGGAGTTTTTTTAATATAAGTTTAATTTAATTTGATTTTTTTGCTTTAATCATTGCTTCTAACGCATCCCACATTTCTTTAGGAATTGCTTCAAGCATATTAAATTCTCCAGCTCCCTGAAGCCATTCTCCTCCATCGATGGTTACTACTTCCCCATTCATATAGGCTGAATAATCGGAAACAAGATAAGCCGCAAGGTTGGCAAGCTCCTGATGTTCTCCTACTCTTCTCAACGGAACTTTTTTCTTCATATCAAATTTCTCCTGAAGATCTCCCGGAAGAAGTCTGTCCCAAGCTCCTTTTGTAGGGAAAGGTCCTGGTGCAATGGCATTGAAGCGGATTCCGTATTTTGCCCATTCTACAGCCAATGATCTGGTCATCGCCAGCACTCCTGCTTTTGCACAGGCTGAAGGTACTACGTAGGCAGAACCTGTCCATGCATATGTTGTTACGATATTCAGTACAGTTCCCGGAGTTTTAGAATCTATCCAGTGCTTTCCTACTGAAAGGGTACAGTTTTTTGTTCCTTTTAAAACAATATCAAGGATAGAGTCAAAAGCGGAGTGAGTCAGTTTTTCTGTTGGAGAAATAAAGTTTCCGGCAGCATTATTCAATAAAATATCAATCTTTCCGAATTCTTTCAAAGTTGCTTCTTTCATGGCTTCCACCTCATCCCAGTTTCTTACATCACAAGCTACGCAAAGCACTTTACCGCCAGTTTCATCTTCCAGTTCCTTAGCTGTTGCCTGCAGCTTTTCCAGATTTCTGGAAGTAATCACTACTTTGGCACCCAATTCAAGAAAGTATTTGGTCATCGCTTTTCCAAGGCCGCTTCCACCTCCCGTTACAATTGCTACTTTATCTTTTAGTGCACCTTCGCGCAGCATAGGTTGTGTATATAGACTCATAAAATATTTTTTCTTAAAAATACTAAATATTGAAATGCAATCCTTTAAAATAGATTGATAAATAATGCTACAAATAATTGTTCCTTATATTATTCTTAAAATAGATCAACTATTTAAAAAAGAAAATAGCCTGATAACAATTACCAGGCTATTTTTTCATTTGTTAAAACAATGTATTAAGAAGCTACCACTCCTTTGAAAGAAAGTGTCTTAGGAGTTTTGCTGTCACTAGTAGTAACGTTTACAGTCTTCATAAATGGTCCTGCCGCTGCTGCGTTATAGCTGGCTTCTACAAATCCTTTCTTCCCTGGCTGGATAGGTGTTTTTGTATAATCCGCAGTGGTACATCCACAAGAAGGAGCTACATTCTGAATAATGATTGGCTTTGAGCTTGTATTCGTAAATTCAAATCTGATCAATTTCGGTTTTCCCTGAGGAATGTTTCCTACATCGATAGATTCTGATTTCCATTTAATAGCATCTGCTACCATTTTTACAATAGATGGAGCATCTGTAGTAAGTACATTCGCATAAAAAGGAGAGAATGCTAACACTGCCAAAAGAGCTGTAATTTTTAGTTTTTTCATGAGTATAAATTTTAATATTTGAACTGATTATTTTCTTTCGATAGAGCAAATGTAAAGCAGACTGTGATTACAACTTGTTAACCGCTGTCTAACATTTGTTAATGAGTTGTTAATAATAAAAGATAAATAGATATTTTTGGATAATATTGTTTCAGGAAATGAAAATAAAAAGACTCAATATTATTATAACGCTGGGGTTCGTTGCTATTATCGGAATTTTAATAGCACAGCTGATGTGGACCCGCCAGGCTTATAATCTTGAAGATAAAAAGTTTAATCAGAAGGTTAATATCGCCTTAATGGAAGTTGCGGAAAAACTCTCCGGAGGAAAAACTTCTTACACCGAAAATCCTGTACAGAATATTGCTAATGACTATTATGTAGTCAATATCAACAATGAATTTCACCCTGTAGTGCTTGAATATTATCTGAAGACAGAATTTACCCGTTTCCAGATCAATACCGATTATGTGTATGCATTATACAATTGCCACAGCGATAAAATGGTGTACGGAAAATATATGACGACTCATCAGGAAAGTCCCAGCAACAAGGTGATCAATTTTCCGAAGCATAAAAATCTGATCTATTACTTTTCCATACGCTTCCCGGATAAAACCACTTATCTGATCAGTTCATTACGATTCTGGTATCTCCTTACATTTGCCCTTATCATCATCCTTTTGGTGTATGTATATTCTATTTATACCATCATTCAGCAGAAGAAGTTTTCGGAACTCCAGCGTGATTTCATCAATAATATGACTCACGAATTTAAAACTCCTTTATCCTCGATCCTTTTAGCTTCGGAAGCGCTTAACAAGCAGGAAATGGTACAGGAAAATTCCAAACTGCAGACGTATACTTCCATTATTATCAATCAAAGTCACAAGCTGAATAGCCATATCGAAAAAATATTGAATATTGCAAAGAATGATGCGGCCGGGCTTTCATTAAAACCTCAAAAAATTCTTCTTCTCCCTTTTATTCAGGAAATTGCAGATAATATACAGCACAAAAATAAAGACCTCAGCATTGCGATTGATATTGAAAACAGTACTTCCGTAATGGCAGATGAGTTTCACTTTACCAACATCATTTATAACCTGTTGGATAACTCCATCAAGTATTGTGAAATTAAACCTGTTATTAAAATTTCAGCTCATAAAGATTCAAAAGGATTATATTTAAAGTTTAAAGACAACGGAATGGGAATTCCCGCTAAAAATATTCCTCATATTTTTGAAAAATTTTATCGGGTACACACCAAAAGAAGTGAAGAAGTGAATGGTTTCGGACTGGGATTATTTTATGTAAAAAAAGTAGTTCAGCAGCATCACTGGAAAATTTCTGTAGAAAATAATGAAGACAAAGGAATTATCACAACGCTCTTCTTCCCGTTTTCAAATTAATCATGTGTAAGTATGGAGAAATCTAAAATTTTATATGCCGAAGATGATAAAACAATAGCTTTTCTGGTGGAAGACAGTCTGGAAAGTTATTATGATATCAGCTGTTATTCTGATGGAGAATCTGCGTTGGAAGCATTTAACAGCCAGGATTTTGATATCTGCCTTCTGGATATTATGATGCCTGGCATGAACGGATTTGAGGTGGCACAGCGAATCCGCAGTAAAAATGCTGAGGTTCCGATTATTTTTATCTCTGCAAAAGCTTTAAAAGAAGATAGAATTAAAGGACTTAAAATTGGAGCTGATGATTATCTGGTAAAACCGTTCAGTATTGAAGAACTGATGTTGAAAATTGAAGTTTTTCTGAAACGCACTAAGAAATCGGATACTACTCCTTTACAATATAAAGTGGGCAAATATAATTTTGATCCTAAAAACTATACTCTTCAAGGTGGAGAAAACAGTCTTACTCTTACCCAAAGAGAATCTGATCTACTTTTATATTTTATCCGCCACAAAAACCTGGTGGTCAAAAGACAGGAAATTCTGAAGGCCATCTGGGGAGATGATGATTATTTTATGGGACGAAGCCTTGATGTATTTATTTCCCGATTACGAAAAGTACTGGCTGAAGAGCAAAACGTTTTAATAGAAAACCTACACGGAATAGGTTTCCGATTTTCTGAAAAAGAATAAATAGCCCTTAATTACTTTAAAACACAACAGCAAATGATGATTTTAATTAATTTTAAACTTCGAAAATTGATCATTAATGAAAAATCACAGATCTACTGTTTTTCTATTTCTTTTATGTGTAAATACACAGTTTAAGGCTCAAAAATTTGAAAAATTAATACAATATGTCAATCCCCTGATTGGAACCGAAAAGATGGGGCATACATATCCGGGAGCCACTGTTCCTTTTGGTGCGGTACAGCTAAGCCCTGAAACAGATACCATTTCTTATGAACTTAACGGAAAATACAATGGCGAGGTTTATAAATACTGTGCCGGCTACCGTTATGAAGATAAAACAATTGTTGGTTTCAGTTCTACTCACTTCAGCGGAACAGGACATTCTGATTTGGGAGATTTTCTGGTGATGCCTACCGTAGGAAAACTTCAGTTGAATCCGGGAACCGCTTCCAATCCTGGAAGTGGCTACAGAAGTAGATTTTCACACCAGAACGAAACAGCAGAAGCCGGATATTATAAAGTAAAACTGGATGATCACAATATCCTTGCAGAACTGACTGCAACACCAAGAGTGGGAATTCACCGCTATACTTTCCCGAAATCTGACCAGTCTCATATTATTCTGGATTTGATGGCTGGTATTTATAACTATGACGGTAAAAATGTATGGACATACGTTCGTGTAGAAAACGGAAATACCATCACAGGCTACCGGCAGACCAACGGCTGGGCGAGAACCAGAACGGTTTATTTTGCGATGAAGTTTTCAAAACCTTTTAAGTCTTACGGCCAGCAAAACTTTGATGAGAAGCAGGTTTACAAAGGGTTTTGGAGAAAATTCGACCAAAATAAAAACTTCCCTGAAATTGCAGGCAAGAACCTGAAAATGTATTTTGATTTTGACACCAATGAAAATGAAGCCATTGAAGTAAAATTGGCTATTTCTCCGGTAAGCCAGACCAATGCCCTGGAAAATCTGGAAAAAGAAGCCGGAAATATAACCTTCGATCAGGCTAAAACTCAAGCCCAGGACAACTGGAATAAGGAATTAAATAAAATTGTTATAAAGGGCTCCGATACAGAAAAATCAAATTTCTATACGGCAATGTATCATACCTTCATTAACCCTACAACTTATATGGACGTTAATGGAGAATATAAAGGGTTGGATCAAAATGTTCACAAAGCAGATGGCTTTACCAATTATACAACGTTCTCTCTTTGGGATACTTACCGTACACTACATCCATTCTTTAATATCATCCAGCCTAAACGAAATGGTGATATGGTAAAATCTATGATGGCTCATTATAATCAGTTTTCGATGAAAATGCTGCCAATCTGGTCACATTATGCCAATGACAACTGGTGTATGAGCGGCTACCACAGTGTAAGTGTGGTGGCTGATGCTATTATTAAAGGAAATTATAACGGTGATCCTGAAGAAGCTTTGAAAGCATGTGTAGAAACCGCTAATAAAAGAAATTACGAAGGCATAGGACAATATATTGACCTTGGATATATTCCGGCCGAGAAAAACGGAACTTCAGTTTCCAATACATTAGAATATGCCTATGATGACTGGGCGATTGCTCAACTGGCAAAGCATTTAAACAAAACAGATATTTACAATCAGTTTATTAAACGGTCTGAAAACTGGAAAAACCATCGGGTTTATGCGTCCGCGTCTGGCTGATGGAAGCTTTAAAAAGGATTTTGATGTATTAAGCACTCACGGGCAAGGTTTTATTGAAGGAAACTCATGGAACTACAGTTTCTTTGTTCCACAAAATCCAGCTGAACTGATCACGATGATGGGTGGGAAGAAAAAATTTGCATCTAAACTGGATGAACTTTTCACGATGCATCTACCTGATGAATTCTTTGCAGATACTGAAGATATTACAAGGGAAGGAATTATCGGTGGATATGTTCACGGAAATGAACCTGCTCACCATGTTGCTTATTTCTATAACTGGGCCGGACAGCCATGGAAAGCACAGGCACAAATCCGCCGTATTCTGGAAATGCAATACAAAGCAACACCGGACGGACTGGGAGGAAATGATGATGCCGGACAAATGAGTGCATGGTATATTTTAAGTTCATTAGGATTTTATCCTGTAGCTCCCGGTTCTGAAGATTATGCTATCGGCAGCCCTGCGATTGATAATGCTTTATTGAATCTGGAAAACGGAAAAACTTTTGAAATCGAAGCCATTAATCAAAGTCCGAAAAATGTATATGTTCAGAAGGTTCTTTTGAATGGAAAAGAGATCAGGAATTTCACATTGAAACATTCTGAGATTATGAATGGTGGGAAACTTACTTTTTACTTGGGGAATAAAGCGAAGAAGTAAATAATGAATAAATCTATTCTCGCACATGATACAGATTGAGCAGATGATGAGGTTAAAAAATCTGCGTAATCTCCTAGATCTGCGAGAGCTAAGAATAAGTTTTGGCTAAAGCCAATGGAGCTTTTCAAAATAAAAGAGCGGGCTAAAGCCCGCTCCTATTGAATTTATAGTACCCCATATATTGGAATATTTTACGATTTTTCTTATTAATCTCTAGGTTCAAAAAGCAATCGCTCTCCAAATTTTTCCTCAGCAATTGTACCATTATCATACACCAAATGTCCATTAACAAAAGTGTGAGTCACTTTAGAGTGGAAATTCATTCCTTCTAGCGGACTCCAGCCACATTTGTATAGTAAATTGTCTTTGGAAACCGTCCAGTCTTGATTTAAATCTACTAAAACAAGATCCGCTTTATAGCCTTCTCTTACAAAACCTCTTTTTTCAACTTTGAAAAGAATGGCAGGATTATGAGCCATTTTTTCAACGATTTTCTCAAGAGATATTTTACCGTTTTTATAATTTTCAAGCATCACCACCAGTGAATGTTGTACCAAAGGTGCTCCTGAAGGGCACTTTGTATATACATTATCTTTCTCTTCTGCGGTATGCGGAGCATGGTCTGTGGCAATCACATCTATTCTGTCATCCAGCAATGCTTCCCAAAGTGCATCTTTATCCTTTTGAGTTTTTACAGCCGGGTTCCATTTGATAAGACCACCTCTTGTTTCATAATCATCGTTGGTAAATGTAAGGTGATGAACACATACCTCAGCAGTGATCTTTTTATCTTTTAGAGGAATATCATTTCGGAAAAGCTCCATTTCCTTTGCTGTTGAAAGATGAAAAACGTGAAGTCTCGCTCCCGTTTTTTTTGCAAGCTCAATGGCTTTGGAAGAAGACTTATAACATGCTTCCTCACTTCTGATCAGGTGGTGGAACTTTACAGGAATATCATCCCCATATTCATCCATATACTTCTGAGTGTTGGCTCTGATGGTAGCTTCATCTTCACAGTGAACGGCAATCAGCATTTTCGTATTGCTGAAAATATTTTCAAGCGTTTCCGGATTATCCACAAGCATATTTCCTGTAGATGAACCTAAGAATAATTTGATACCCGGAACATTTCTGGGATTTGTTTTTAAAACTTCCTCCAGATTATCATTCGTTCCGCCCATCATAAAACCGTAGTTGGCATATGCTTTTTGGGAGGCAATCTCATATTTGTCTGCTAATAACTCCTGAGTAACCGCATTGGGAACAGTATTAGGCTGATCTATAAAACTGGTAATTCCCCCGGCAATTGCAGCTTTTGATTCACTTTCAATATCTCCTTTATGAGTAAGTCCCGGATCACGGAAATGCACCTGATCATCAATCACTCCGGGAAGAAGATACTTTCCTGAACCATCAATAACCTGATCTGCATCTTCAGAAATACCAGCAGCTATTTTAGATATTAAATCATTTTCTATTAAGATATCGCTTTCAAAGACTTTTCCTTCGTTAACGATATTTACATTTTTTATAAGAACTTTCATTTCAATTTATTTCTACACAAAATTAAGATTTTCAGTTTTAATTAACTTCAAAATAACCAAACGAATGCTTAAAGTTTTACATTTGCAAAAAAAAATTCGGCTTTGTATAAGAAACTATTAGGACAGACAATCATCTACGGAGTAGGAGCAATAGCGCCAAGAATCATTTTATTTATCCTTAATCCACTTTTGATCTATAAGATTCCCAATGAAGGTTTTGCGATTTTCACTCAACTTTATGCGTGGATCTCATTTGTTAACATTATCCTATCTTTTGGTTTTGAAACAGCGTATTTCAGATTTTCAGCCGAAGAGGATAATGAGAAAAAAACCTTCAATACCTCATTCTGGTTTTTATTTTCTACATCCACTCTTTTCCTTGCATTGTGTTATTTGTTCAATCAACCCATTGCAGATTATGCAGGATACCACGATAACCCTGAATACATCAGATGGTTTGCCCTGATTGCCTTTTTTGACAATCTGTTGGTGATTCCTTTTGCATGGCTGCGTTTCCACAATAAACCCATCAAATATTCTGCAGTAAGAGTTGTTCAGGCTATTTTTCAGGCTGTTTTCACTGCTGCTTTATTCTTCTGGATCCCAGAGAGCATATCAAGAAGTATGGGGCTGGATCAAAATGTAGATTATCCATTCTTCAGTAATCTGGCAGGAAGTGCCTTAGGCTTTTTATTATTACTTCCTATTATAGTAAAGGTAAGATTTCAGTTTGTCACTTCATTGTTCGGACGTATGATCAAATACTCCTTCCCACTGATGCTGGCAGGCCTGGCTTTTATGGTAAATGAAAACTTTGATAAATCTATACAGAGAAATCATATTTCAGATGAAGAAGCCGGCGCTTATGGAGGATGCTACAAACTTGCTGTGCTGATGACATTATTTGTTACCGCTTACAGAATGGGTATTGAGCCTTTCTTCTTTAAACAAATGGATAAAGGAGATGCGAAAAAAACTTACGCCAAAGTTGCAGAATATTTTGCATTTTTTGCCTGTGCTGTAGCGCTGGGAATCATTGCCAATATATCATGGCTGAAAGCCGTCTTTATTCCTAATAAATCGTATTGGATCGCGATAGATATCATTCCGATCATTGTTATTGCTAATCTTTGTTTTGGAATATATTATAACTTTTCAACATGGTATAAAGTAACAGACAGAACCAGTATGGGAACTGTCATTTCATGGCTTGGGGCAGGGATCAATATAGGACTTAATCTTCTTGCTTTAAATTATTATCACAGCATGATGGGTTCTGCATGGGCTACTTTTGGAGCTTATATTATTATGATGATTGTTTCTTACCTGTTAGGCCAAAAATATTATCCTATTCCTTACAGAATGAAAAAAATGTCTTTCTTTCTGATACTGCTTGGGGTTTTTAGTTTCATCATTGTAAAGTATCTCAACTATAATATTCTGGCCAGTAATCTCCTCTTTTTAATCTTTACCGGAATTTTGATTTATTCTGAGAAAAACCTCATTTTATCAAGAATCAGAAAGAATTAAACTTTGGTCTTTATTTTGCTTGTACACCAACCTATTGTTAATTTAAACAATTATTTAAAAAGATATAAATCATACTTTGCTAAAGGTTTTAATTATTATCTTTAACCTGAATATCAAAAACAACTAACAAAACATCTTTTATACATATAATTTATGAAAATTATTGTCCCTATGGCTGGACGTGGTTCCAGATTACGTCCTCATACACTGACAGTTCCAAAGCCTCTTATTCCTATTGCTGGAAAACCTATCGTACAGAGATTGGTGGAAGATATTGCTAAAGTTGCTGGAGAAAATATTGAAGAGGTAGCTTTTATCATCGGAGATTTTGGCCCTGAGATCGAAAGATCCCTTATTCAGATTGCTGAAAAGCTGGGAGCAAAAGGAAGTATATATTATCAGAACGATCCTCTTGGTACAGCTCATGCGATCAAATGTGCTGAGCAGTCTATGCAGGGAGATATCGTTATTGCTTTTGCAGATACTCTTTTCCGTGCAGACTTCCAACTGGATAAAAATTCTGATGGTGTAATCTGGGTGAAAAGTGTTGAAGATCCATCTGCTTTCGGAGTAGTAAAATTGGATAACTACGGCTTTATTACCGACTTTGTTGAAAAACCAAAGACTTACGTTTCAGATCTTGCTATTATCGGGATTTATTATTTCAACAGTGCTGAAAAGCTGATGGAAGAAATCAATTATATCATGGATAATGATATTAAAAACGGAGGCGAATATCAATTAACCACTGCCCTTGAAAACCTTAGAGCTAAAGGCGCTAAGTTTACCCTTGGAAAAGTAAACGACTGGATGGACTGCGGTAATAAAAATGCGACTGTAGAAACCAACAGCAAAATCCTTGAATATGAAAGAGAGGAAATGAAGAATTATCCTGCTTCTGCAGTAATTGAAAATTCCCTGATCATTCAGCCTTGCTTTATTGGAGAAAATGTAAAAATATCCAATTCAAAAGTAGGACCTGGTGTCTCATTAGGAAACAATACCATCATTGTCAATTCTAATATTGAAAACTCTCTGGTTCAGGAAAATACAAGAATCAATCACGGAAATCTATCCAATTCTATGATCGGTAATTCTGCACAGTATTTCGGGGTTTCCAGAGAAATTTCTTTAGGTGACTATTCTGTTTTAGATTTTCTATCTAAATAAGAATAAAAAATATTTAACTTAAACAACCCATCATCAAACCACACAAAAACATTTTGTGTGGTTTGGCGTTAATATTGCAACGTATTTTTTTAATTAAAGATAAATACATGAAAAATTGGATCCCTTTTCTTTTATTGCTTCTTGCCCTATCATCCTGTAAGACCCGTAACACTGTCCAAAATGATACAGATCATACACGGGACAGCATTAATACTACAAAAGACAATGGAAATCCAAAAGACGTCAATGAACCGGTAAGTGATAAACTTACTTTCTATGAACATGTATTGATTCCACCAAAATTCGAGCAGATCAAAATAGACAGTAAAATAAAGGTAGAAACAGGAAGCTATGTTCCTACACTGGATGCAACAATCTATATTGAAAATGACAAAAAGGTATGGATGAATCTCAGAGCTTTGTTCATTAACGCAGCCAGAGGTATTGCAACTCCCGAAGGGATAAAAGGGCAGGACAAGATCAATAAAACCTTTATAGATTCCGATTTTGATTATCTTAATAATCTGCTGAATGTTAATTTCATTGATTATAAATCTCTGGAAAAAATCTTAATGGGAAGAACCTTTGTAAAAATCAATGACAAACAGTTTACGCTTACCCAAAATGCACAAGGATTCAAAATGGTTTCTACCATTAATCAAAAAATTGTGACGGATGAAAAAAACAGAGAATATAAAATAGCCCTTCAGTACGATACCAATTACGATTTATTGAATGTCAATTTAAAAGATATTTTGTCTTCAGACGAGCTCGATGTTTCTTACAGCGACTGGAATGAATACGAAGGAGTCCGCCTTCCGAAAAATGTTAAAATAATTATAAAAGGCTCAAAATCTAGTCAGATTTTAATGGAAAATACGAAATTTGACTTTTCGAGGATGGAAACACCTTATTCTGTACCATCCAGTTATAAGAAAATTGAGATTCAATGATTAAAAAATTTAGCTTTTTAATAGGTGTTTTGATGTTCGGACTGCACCAGGGACAGACCAAAGAACAGCTGCAAAAGCAGAATGCCGAACTTAAAAAACAAATTGCACAAATAAATACCGATTTAGCTAAAACCAGAAGTGAATCTAAACTTTCC
>CBFQYI010000038.1:0-17623 GCA_965720825.1 uncultured Chryseobacterium sp.
AATCTGGTTCTGAATTGCTTTCATATTGGTATTCATCACCGGGCAAATAGTAGGGCATTTGCTAAAGAAAAACTCTACGAGATATACCTTTCCCAACATATCCTTATTGGTGATTTTTTTACTGTTCTGATCCGTAAGTTCAAAATCAGGAACTTTCATGACGGTATAAAGGTTCTTTTTAAAATACCCCATTCCCACACCTATTCCAAGGAAAAGCAATGCAAATAAAGCAATGGGTATAATCACTTTACTTTTATTATTGTTCTTTTTATTTTTGGGCATATTTCTCAGGGCTTTTTTTGAATTCACGTTTGCAGGATACACTGCAAAAACCATACGTTTCGTTTTTATATACAGCCGTATCGATAATAGATCCTGCAGTTTTCATGTGGCAGATAGGATCTTCTTCATTCACTACCTGTACATTTTCTATTTTCTTTCCCGAAGAGTCCATGTGGCTTGCATGCTTTACCTGAGGGCTTTCTTTGGCACACGACAGTAATGATATTGACAGCAGGGCAGTCAAAATAATAGGAGATTTCATTTTAATGTTAAATTGAAATTAATAATGTTAAATAAAATTATAATACAAACTACAAGTCTGAACTTACAAAGCAATACACCTGAAAAGACACAGCATTTCTTATGACTTACAATGATTCATTGGAATTGTAAAATATATTTTTAATGAGGTAATAATGAAAGTTTTAAAAACTTCATCACTAAAACTAAAAACCTAGTTTTAAATAATATTAAGCCAAAGGAGGATGGAATATCCTTGAAAAGTATTCTGAACAATGAGAATTAAAATAACTTGAATCGGGAATTTCTGTAAGCAATTCCGAGTTCAGTTGAGAGGAGAACGAAAGGATATTATGAGCAATAAAAACATCTAATCCTGCAATTTTTATGGTTTGCGAGCTATTGGATTGTTTTTCTGTTTTGGCCAGTTCTTTTTCCACATAGCATTTTCCTTTACATGTTGATTGTGGTACATTTCTGTTCTCACAAAGGTTTTTCACAATATAATCATAGTTCACCGCATAGTTTACCAATGGCAAAACAGGACGTAGTGCAACGGTAAAGATGACGAATATGGAAATAAATAACCTCAACGATTTGTTCTCTGTTACAAATATACTACTTCAAAACTGTTTTATATTCCATTTATGATGAATGTCATTGGAAAGTTTTTATCTGTTACCTTTAAAATTTACAAAACTGAGGCTGTTACTATCATCATATTATCCCGAACTTTGAGTACACTCAAATCTGATAAAATTTAGTTCTTTATATACAATTTAATCTTGTTAATAAAAACTCTGCTGATTTTTGGCAGAGTTTTTTTTAAACACAACTAATTTATCACCAAATAATAAGCATCATTGTTTTGCGTCAATCTTCAAAAAGCTGTACTCCAATTTTATATTTTTGAACCAAGATCAAAGCTAAAACATCTTTGCTAAAAAATCGTTTTTCTATTCAACCTCTTATTACTTTTAGAAAATAAAAATCACTCCAGGAAAAACCTGGAGTGAGATAATATTAATGAGTAAGTCATTTACTTTTCTACGATAAGCTTAGAAACCGTATCAATTCCAAGCCCTTTTATTTTTACCATATACACCCCATTTGTTAATTGATCAGTGGAAATTGATTTTTTAGCATTTGTTGATATTTTTCCTTCCGAAAAAATTAATTTTCCAGACATATCGTAAATATCAACACTTACTTTTCCTAAAATATTATTTGGGAAATTAATGTAAAATTCATTTTTAGCAGGATTGGGATAAATTGAAATTGAATTTTTAGCAATCTTTACGTCCTTTGTAGCAAGTGCACATTCTGCAGGAACCGTAAAATCCTCAACCTGATCGTTAATATCAGTTTTACTGCCCGCAGAAGCATTAACTCCCAGCCCTCTTTTAGCAAATGTATTCCATATCATACATTTATCCAAACCTCCTGTAGCGGCTAAATCTGCTGCCAAAATAGCGTTCCTTCCGTCAATAAATGTAGGATTACAAGCTTGAAGCTTTAATGCATCCGTAACTATTTGCAGTACTCTTGAACTGCCATTGGTCGTATTAGCTGTTACATCTGAAGAATAACCATATTTTTCAACATATTTCCAATGCAGATCCCATAACATGGTTGCCCAGACAAAACCTATGGAATGAACATCAGGACTACCATTGGAACTTGATTCCATTCCATTAGTATTTCCATATGTATAATCGTTTATAGCAAAATCCGGTGAATATTTTGCAGGTCTTATTCCCGCACCTGTAATAGGTTGTCCTATTACATATGTTCCCATTCCTCTCGGCACAGAAGCATTATCTCCCACTTTATTGGTTAGCATAATGGCAAAGAAGTCAGACCATCCTTCCCCCATTTGTTCTTTATTGGCTGATGGGTATAAACAGGAATATCCGTCTCCCGTCAGTCTATTGGAAATTCCATGTCCATATTCGTGGGTAATAATGCCATTATCAAAATCTCCATCAGGTGTTGTTCCGGTTTCAGGATCATTTTTTAAGGTAACATTTACAGCCGTTGAAGCAGAAAGCAAATTTTTAATATATTCTCCTTCAGTATTATCAATTAAAACAGAAGGGATTGTAATAGTAGCATCTGTTCCTCCCATTTGGCTAATTGCAGAAGATGTTGGAGTATTATAAATGATAGCTGCCATTGCACCCGCATTTTGAGCATTTTTTACTTTAACCGTAAAATTACAGGTTCCTCTTTCTAATAATCCTATTTTCCCGGTAAGCGAACCGGCTGGTAGAGCAGAACATCCATCCAGAACTGATGATAATTGTACATTTCCTGTAATTCCTGTTGCATCTAAGGCTGGACCAAACTGCGCTGTCTTAACATCCGGTTGGCGTGAAATAGCTGCAGCAGGTGCATTATAGAAAAACATTCTGTTAATGGTTGACCATAAGTACATCTGCATCACTCCGTTGTCACCATCCGGAGGAGTTGCAAAATTGGCATTATTTGTTCCTCCTCCATCTTGAGCTTCAGCTTTTACATAGTCATCTCCAACACCGCCAAGTCCAAAATTACTTTGTTGAAAATTTCTTGCAGATTCTGTAAAACCAAATTTATAAAATATGTCATGAACCTTGTTATTCATATAGAATAAATTGGTAATAGCAGCACTTTGATTGGCAGCAGGAGTTCCGTTTGTACTATAAGGGAAATTAAAATTTCTGTTAACCCCACCATCAGGAGAAAATCCTGGGGCATCCGCGTCTGCAGTATCTTCGTAAGCATGTACATTATTACCTCTGGTAATAGTGTAGTGATTGGTGCCGTCAGAATGCCACCCTTCTGGGGAAGAAGCTAAAATCCAGGGATTTGAAACAATTGATCTTGAATCAAATGTAGGGGCTTCAGTAGGTAACGGAAATATATTATATGAAGCATTATCCGGAGATAAGAAAGAAAATACCTGCTGTTGAGTTCTAAAATTCGGGACTTCACTACTCCTATTTTTTTCTGAATTTTCTGAGTGTGATATATCATGATGATAGGCATTTGTATTGAAATTACATGACAAAGTCAAATTTCTCTTACTAATAATCTCTCCAGTTTGGGCATTAGCCAGAATATCCCAAAAATTGGAAGATTTTGGCTCTCGAATTGAGAATTCGTATGCAAGTACTAAATTACCATTATGTTCTGTATATACTAATCTTTGTTTAGCTGTATTATGAACATTCTCGGGCTCAGCATCTGAAAAACCAAGAATAGAATACGCTTGAATTTCCTGCTTTCCAAGTGCCTCTGCTATTTTCTGGAGAATAATGGGTTTACTAATTACTGCAGAATTAGATGTTGACTGGGTATAATTTTTCACAAAATTATCGGTGTAATATACAATCTTATTATTTTGAATAAGTGCTGTTCCAACAGAATTATAAACCGGCAATCCATTATAAACCTGCTGAAACTTCACCAGATCACCATTTAATGATTTTGATACATCTGTATTATCAATAATAAAATTGGTGAGATCTGTTTTTTTATATTCTCTAATCTTATTTTGTGAAATATAATCTCTGATTAGTTTTTCATTATCCTGAGAAAATAAATGTAAGGATGGAAAAGCTACAAATGCGGTAGCCAGAACAGATAGTTTTATATTTTTCATATTTGATTGTTTTACCCGTTAATTTAAATATAATACCCATTAAAAACATATTTTGTTTGAAAATTTAATAAATATTTTGTTTTACAATAAAATATTCTCAAAATATCATTTAGCAAATTATTAAATTTTACATATATTAATTTTCAACTATTATTTTTTTGGAGTAAAATTGGATGAAATATGAAAATAAGAACCTATAAACATGAGTAAGTGTTATAAATTGACTTTTAATTGAAATTAACAATTCCTGAACGACCAGACCAATATGGAAAAAACTCTAATTTAAACACACTTTTACTTAGATTAACAAAAGTAGCATATTGCATATTTGTAGTATCTGCGGAATGATTAGCATAATATATATAAAAAAACAAAAGCCCTGTTGAAATTCAGCAGAGCTTTTATTGAATATAATTGAGTTGTGTTTATTATTTGCTTCTTAAAATTTCATTCTCTGAATTCTTACCGCATTTAAAATGGCCAGCAATGCTACTCCTACATCCGCAAAAACAGCTTCCCACATCGTTGCCAGTCCACCGGCTCCCAGGATAAGAACAACAGCTTTTACGGCAAAGGCAAGGATAATATTCTGCCAAACGATCTTTTTCGTTTGTTTTCCGATATTGATGGCCATCGGGATTTTACTTGGTTTATCATCCTGAATCACTACATCAGCTGTTTCAATAGTGGCATCACTACCTAAACCTCCCATCGCAATTCCTACATCGCTTAAAGCCACTACAGGCGCATCATTCACGCCGTCTCCTACGAAAGCTACGGTTTGGTTTCTGCCTTTGATTTCCTTAACTTTATTTACTTTGTCTTCAGGCAGCAAGTCTCCGAATGCATTGTCAATACCCAGCTGATCTGCTACATATTTCACAACAGTACTTTTATCACCACTCAGCATTGTAGCTTTTACATTCATTTTATGAAGGTTATCTACGGTTTGTTTTGCATCTTCTTTTATACTGTCTGCAATGGTGATGTATCCTGCAAATTTTTTATCATAAGCTACTGCAACTACTGTGTACACAATATTAGCATGGTTAAGATCATACGTAATGTTGAATTTATCCATCAGCTTAAAGTTCCCTACCAGAAGTTCTTTTCCGTTAACCGTGGCTTTCAGTCCGTGGCCTGCAATTTCTTCAACATTTTCTAAAGGAATAGCATGATTGATATCTCCTACAAAATTGTGAATAGCCGTTGCCACCGGATGGGTACTTTTGCTTTCAAGAACATTGACCAACTGCAAGATTTCTTCTTTGTTAAATTCAGGACTTATGCTTACTTCCTGAACTTTAAATACCCCTTCTGTCATGGTTCCTGTTTTGTCCATTACTACGTTCTGAATCTCTGCAATGCTGTCCAGGAAATTGCTTCCTTTGAACAAAATTCCGTTTCGACTAGCAGCACCAATTCCTCCGAAGTATCCTAAAGGAATTGAGATCACAAGGGCACAAGGGCAGGAAATCACAAGGAAAATCAATGCTCTGTATAGCCAGTCTCTAAACTGATAATCGCTCACGAAGAAATACGGCAGTAAACAGATTCCAATGGCAAGAAATACAACGATGGGCGTGTATACTTTCGCAAATTTTCTGATGAATAATTCGGTAGGGGCTTTTTGGGCGGTGGCATTCTGAACCAGTTCCAGGATTTTACTCAGTTTACTGTCTTCATAGGCCGTATTAACTTTTACCAAAGCAATACTGTTCATATTGATCATTCCGGCAAGAACTATTTCGCCTTTATTTTTGGTATCGGGTTTACTTTCTCCCGTTAAAGCAGCGGTGTTGAATGAAGCTGAATTTGAAAGCAATTCCCCATCCAGTGCCAGTTTTTCGCCCGGTTTCAATTGAATAATGTCTCCAATTTTAGCTTCTTTAGCTTTCATGGTCTTGGGTTGATTATTTTCCATAATCGTTACCTCATCAGGACGCTGATCCAAAAGCGCTTTTATATTTCCTTTAGCTCTTGTTACCGCCATAGACTGAAATACTTCTCCTACGGCATAAAATAACATCACTGCTACTCCTTCAGGATATTCTCCGATAGCAAAAGCACCAATGGTTGCAATACTCATCAGAAAGAATTCTGAGAACACATCTCCTTTGATGATACTTTTATACGCATCTTTTAATACCGGAAATCCTACAGGAATATATGCAGCCAGGAACCAAACTAAACGTACCCAGCCTACAAACCATTCAGGTTTTATATAGTTATCAAAAGCAATTCCCAATAATAAAATTACAAAAGAGATAATAGCTGGCAGAAACATCTGAAAGACCGTCTGATCTCCGGAGTCGTGAGAGTGATCATGCCCGTCATGGTCATGTCCGTCTCCTTCTGCATGATTATGTTTGTGTCCTTTTGTATCTGGTTTTTCCGGGGTTGTACTACAGCATTTTTCCATAACTGAATATTTTTATACAAATGTAAAGATGAGACTGATGCAATGCTATTGCAAACTTTCAAGACAGTTTTCACAGATTCCTTTGGCAAACAACCTTATTTCGTCAATCCTGAAATTGGTCTGAATATTTTCAGGGAAGGAAATATCTTCTTTGCAGGTAGTCTGCTTACATATTTTACAGTAAAAATGCAGATGCCAGTCTTTATGTGTTTTCTCATCACAATCGTCTTCGCACAGTTTGTATTTTGTAGTAGTATTTTCCTGAATGCTATGAACAATTCCCTTTTCTTCAAAGGTTTTCAATGTTCTGTAGATGGTAATTCTGTCAGCATTATCAAAATGATTTTCTATTTCAGAAAGGGATAAAGCAGCTTCCTGAGAGCTTAAGAAATCATATACCAAAATCCTCATACTGGTAGGCTTGGTATTTTTATCAATAAGTTTGTGTTCTATATCTTTTTTCATTGTAAGCTTTTAAATGGTTACAGATGGACTTCATTTTCTTCATAGCCTTCTTCTTCGATCTGAAAAGTGGTATGACTGATTTTAAAGTTATTCACCGTAGTATCTGTCAATGTTTTTAATAATTGATTCTGAGAATATCCCGCATCTTTTACTACATGAGCGCTCATGGCATTCACACTGGAGGTGAGTGACCATACGTGCAGATCATGAACATCTTTCACTCCGGGAGTCTTCTCCAATGATTGGCGAAGTGCATGAATATCTACATCTTTAGGGGTTCCTTCCAGCAAAACATTAATGGCTTCTTTCAATAGTCTCCATGTTCTTGGAAAGATTAATAATCCGATGGCTGCTGAAATCAACGGATCGGCATAGTACCAACCTGTCGTCAGCATAATTACTCCTGCGATCATGACCCCTACAGAGGTAAGCATGTCCGAAAGAACTTCAAAATAGGCGCCTTTCATATTGAGACTACCTTCAGAGTCTTTTCTCAGAATCATCATTCCGACAATATTGACAATCAATCCGATTCCGGCTACAATCAACATTGATTTACTTTGTACTTCAGGCGGATTTTGAAAACGCTGATAAGCTTCAAACAAAACATAGATCGAAATGGCCAGTAACACCACTGCATTGATTACGGCTGCTAATATTTCTGTCCGATAATAGCCATATGTTCTGGAAGGATCTGCTTTTCTTTCTCCTATTTTAATAGCAATAAATGCCAGCAATAATCCTACCACATCGGTCAGCATATGAGCTGCATCGGCCAACAATGCAAGACTGTTGGTAATAATTCCTCCTATTACCTCAGCAATGAGATAGGTTCCGCTAAGACAGAGAACAATCAAGAGGTTCTTTTTATGTCTGCTTCCCGCAGAAACGGTTTGTGTTGGTGTACTTTCCATATGGTGTATGGTTTAATTACATTTCATAATAAGATGTATTTTCTTTTTTAAGGGGAACATTCTGCTCACCGATCATCTGTCTGATATTGATCTCTATGGTCTGTGCCATAGAAGTCATTGGTGTATCTACAGGACTATTTTCAAATGGATCCTGCATGATGATGGATGTTTTTTCAATAGCAATGAATGTCACCGGAACCAGGAAAGTAATCGCAATTTCTACCATCAGCTGTGAATCATCAAGTCCAAACGGAAGGATAGCCGCAAAAACATAGATCAGAATATGAACTAAAACGCTATACGAACGTGGGAAAACCGTATTCTTCAGTCTTTCACATTTTCCCATACTGTCGCAGAGCCTTGTGATGATATCATTCAGCTGCATTTGTTGGAAATCGGTCAGTCCATTGGAAGCAGCAATTTCTTTCAGCTGTCTGGAGTGTTCATCCAGAATGGCGTTGGGAATATTGGCTGCTTTGATCTGATGTTGATCCAAATATTGCTGAACTTTTCCAGAAAACGGCAGCTTTCTCAATGACTCTCCAAGTGCATAGGTCCAGATACTCTGTCTTTCGGCAAACTCTTTTACTGTTTTGTCTTCTCCTGCCGGCATAAACTGAATAATCAGTCTCACAAAAGTTCTGGAATCGTTTACAATTGCTCCCCAAACTGTTCTGGCTTCCCACCATCTTTCGTAGGATTGAGAGGTACGGAATGCAAGAAGTAATGATACTGCTGTACCCAACAATGCCGGAATATTCAAAGGCAGTGAGATCTTGCGAAACCATGGTAATTCGTCCAAAAGACCAATAGCGATGGCAAATATTCCAATCAACAGAATTTGGGTTTTTATTTCACGGATGAAATACCAGACTGATATTTTTTTGTTTAGTAACATAATCAGGTCATTTATTAAAAATTCGGTGAGATAATCTTTACTTTTTTTCTGCCGCTTTCATCAATAAAAACTCCGTAAACAGCTCTAATTTAAGGATTAAAATCGACATTTTACTGGTTCCGGCTACTTTCATTAATGTTCGTGTACTCCGGAATTCACCAGTTTGGCATTCACGAAAAATGCTCCTTTCACTACTATTTTTGCATTGTCAGGAATATTTCCTACCGGAGTTATCGCGGTGTACCCCATATCGGAAGTTCCTTTTACCACTTCTATTTTCTCGAAGTTTAAGGCTTTCGGATGAGGTTTCCCTTTTTCTTCGTGTTGTTCTTCCACTTTTTTATCGGTCTGAACAAATACAAAATATTTCCCGTCTGCTTCTACAATGGCTTCTGTAGGAACTGCAGGAGTTGTGCTTTTATCAAGACTTACAATTCCGGTGATATTCATTCCGTCAATCAGTCCGGATTTGTTTCCGATTACTTCGCAATGCATAGAGATGGTTTTACTTTCGTTTTCAAAAGATGAGCCTATGCTGTAAATTCTTGCATCATATTCGGTTTCCGGATTGTTCGTCAGTTTAAAATGAACAATCTGCCCTACTCTCATTTTCGGAAGATCTTTTTCAAATACCTGAAGATCCAGATGAATGGAACCGTTATCAATCACAGTAGCAACAGGAGAAGAAATATCCACATAACTTCCGATCTGCGCGGTAATACTGCTGATCGTTCCACTGATAGGTGCAGTGATCACCAAACCGGATTTCATATTTCCATTACTTACTTTCCCAGGACTTATTCCCATCATCTGAAGTTGTTTTAAAAGGGAAGCTCTTTTTGTTCTTAATGTTTTCAGCTCAGCATCCGCGCTCTGAAGGTTTTTCTTAGCGCCTGCATCATTATCAAAAAGCTCTTTCTGCCTTCTGTACTCCTGTTCTGCGTAGGTTATTCTGCTGTTGGTTGTCAAATAATCCTCCTGAAGCTGGATATATTCCGGATTAGCAATGGTGGCAATGACCTGTCCTTTCTTTACGATACTTCCCACCTGAATATTGATGGTTTTGATGATTCCTCCATACAGGGAAGTGATGGTTGCTTTATTACTGTTGGGTACACTCAGTAAACCGTTGGCTTTTATCGTGGATGTCAACTCTTTCATTTCTACATTTCCTAAAGCCACTCCTACAGACTTCATCTGCTCTTCTGTAAGGGAAGCTATTGTTTGTGGAGCTTCCTCGTGTGCCTGTTCTTTCTGTTCTGTTTTTTCAGGAGCTTTTTCTTCCGAAGCATCTTTTTTTCCACAGCTTGTTAGTAAGATTAAGATCAGGACGAGAGGGATGATATTATATTTGAGTTTCATAAGTAAAAATGTATTTTGTCTGATGCTGTATGCCTTCATTTTCATTGATCTGGCAGAAATTTTTATAAACAGCGTTTTCATATTATTTGTTTATAATGGAATTAATGGTAACTACAGATTGGTTCACTTGCTGGATAGATTCCAGATATTTCAACTGGATATTTGTGGCAGTCTGCAGGGCAAAAAGATATTCCACATAGGAAATCTCTCCTGTTTTATATCCTAACTGAGCTGCTTTTACAATTTTCTCAGCATTAGGCAATGCCTGGCTTGTATAGTAATCATACTGCTGTACGTCCTGCTGATACTGGCTGAAGGCATTTTCCAACTGCGCAGAAAGCTGTTTCTGCTGCATTTTAGCATTGGTTTCAGCGACCTGTTTTTCATATTCCAGCGCCTGAATTCTTGCTTTTGTAGCTCCAAATGTTAATGGAATAGCCACTCCTACTGTTGCCGACTGAAAACGTTTTCCTGAGTTATAGAAATTTTCCTGCCCATTGATGGTATGAAGACCTATCAAAGACTGGTTGGTATATCCTAAACTAAAATCAGGCAGTCCGAGAGACTTTTCAACTTTCTTGTTTTTTTCTGCAATTTCCATTTCCTGATAAAAAGCTTTCACTGTAGGATTGTTGGCAACCACAGCACTATCGAGTACATTTTCAGCTTTTAAAGGAACATAATCTTTGTTAAACGGAACTTCAAGATCTTCTGAGGCGTTCATCAAGGTCTTTAAATTCTTGTAAGCGTTATTCAGAAAGACTTCATTTTGTCTGAGCAGCAGATCAATTTCGCCTTTCTGGGTTTCTGCAGTACTGATTTCGATCTTTTTGATATCACCCGCTTTGAACCTCACAGTTGCAATTCTGATAAACTCTTCATAATATTGAGCCAGACTGGTCAGCTGAGCTTTATTATACTGAAGATATTCAATCTGGTAATAGTAGGTACGAACCTGTTTTATCAGTTCATTAGCCGTGATCTCCTTATCAATCTGTTTACTTTTAATATTCTCATTGATTAGTTCTTTTCTTGCTTTAAACAATGTTGGAAAAGGAATGCTTTGTGAGATCGCAAACGATTGGTCAAACCTTGGACTGTTGTATTGTCCAAGCTGTGCTGTAACATCTAATTTGGGAAGCTCTTTTGCGGTTGCCCTTAATGCTTCGGCGGATTTAATACTTAAGTCTTTTGACCGCAGCGTTAAATTATTATTCACAGCCTGTTCTACCGCCTGTTCTACAGAAATTGGTCTGGACTGGGCGTTAAAAGTCTGTCCCAGCATCATAAATCCTACAACCAAAACGGCAGTAATTATTCCCGTATTATTATTTTTTCTTTTCAAAATCTTTGTATTAAAAATGATATACAGCATTGGCAAAACGAATAGTGTTAGGAATGTTGCGGTTACCAGACCACCAATCACAACTGTCGCCAAAGGCTTCTGTACTTCTGCTCCGGCTCCGGTGGAAATAGCCATTGGTAAAAATCCTAGTGAAGCTACGGTAGCCGTCATTAATACAGGTCTTAATCTGGTTTTTGTTCCTTCAAATACTCTTTTCAGAATATCAGTTTCACCATCTTTTTCTAACTGGTTGAATGTTCCTATCAGAACAATCCCATTAAGAACTGCTACTCCAAAAAGGGCAATAAATCCGATTCCGGCACTGATACTGAAAGGCATATCTCTTATTAACAGCGCAAAGACACCACCAATGGCACTCATAGGAATCGCTGTGAAAATCAGTGCAGCCTGTTTGAACGAGCGGAAAGTAAAATACAACAGCATAAAAATCAGAAGTAATGATACCGGAACTGCGATCATCAGACGTTTGCTTGCTTCCTGAAGATTTTCAAACTGTCCTCCGTAGGTAAAGTAGTATCCGGAAGGAAGTTTTACTTTATTCAGTTTTGCCTGAATATCTTTCACCACACTTTCCACATCACGATCCTTTACATTGAAACCAATCACAATTCTGCGTTTTCCCTGCTCGCGGCTGATCTGTGCAGGTCCTAGTTTATAGCTAATATTAGCCACCTGCGAAAGTGGAATCTGAGCTCCGGTAGCAGATGTGATCATCAGATTATTCACATCTGAAATATCTGTTCTGTGAAGACTGTCCAGGCGGACAACCAGATCAAAACGCCTTTCATTTTCAAACACCTGTCCGGCAGCTTTTCCTGCAAAGGCTGTACTTACAGCATTGTTGACGTCTTCGATATTTAATCCATAATTGGCAATTCTCGTTCTGTCATACTGAACATTGATCTGTGGAAGACCACTTACTCTTTCAATCTGAGGTGCTGTAGCTCCATCCACCGTTTGAATGATTTTTCCTACTTTATCTGCATACACTGCCAAAGAATCCAGGTTTTCTCCGAAAATTTTAACAGCAACATCCTGTCTGATCCCGGTCATCAGCTCATTAAAACGCATCTGAATAGGCTGGTTTTTCTCAAAGAATACCCCAGGAATCGTTTCCAGTTTTTCACTGATCTCATCCGCCAGTTCATTGTAGGATTTTTTGGTTTTCCATTCGCTTTGCGGTTTTAATACTACAATCATATCAGTCGCTTCAGGTGGCATCGGATCTGTAGGAACCTCAGCGGAACCAGTTTTCCCAACGACCATTTTCACCTCATCAAACTGTTTGATCAATCTTGATGCCTGCATGGAGGTTTCTATACTCTGGCTCAAAGAGCTTCCCTGCGGTAAAATACAGTGAAAAGCAAAGTCCCCTTCCTGTAGCTGCGGAATAAATTCACCACCCATATTTTTAAAAATAAAAGCAGAGATCAGAAAAACAACAGCTGTTGCTGATACAATGATATATTTTACTTTGATTGCTTTCTGTAATAATGGCTGATATATCTTCTGAAGACGGTTCATCATTTTATCAGAGAAGGTTTCTTTATGTGATATTTTCTTAGATAAAAACAAAGCGCTCATCATCGGAATATAAGTCAGCGACAGAATCAATGCTCCCAGAATAGCGAATCCTACTGTTTTTGCCATTGGAGTAAACATTTTTCCTTCTACACCTGCCAGGGTAAGAATCGGGATGTATACGATAAGGATGATGATTTCTCCGAAAGCCGCACTGCTTCTGATCTTTGAAGCAGAAAGGAATACTTCTTCATCCATTTCGGACTGTGTCAAAGCACGGGTAGATTTTCTTATGCCTAAATGGTGCAACGTAGCTTCTACAATAATTACAGCACCATCTACAATCAATCCGAAGTCTATCGCTCCAAGGCTCATCAGATTGGCACTTACTCCGAAAACATTCATCATTCCTAATGCAAATAATAAGGAAAGTGGAATGGCTGAGGCTACGATAAGTCCGGCTCTCAGGTTTCCTAAGAAAATTACAAGAACAAAAATAACGATCAGAGCTCCTTCAATGAGGTTTTTCTGTACGGTATTAATGGCTCTGTCTACAAGGTCTGTTCTGTCCAGAAATGGTTCAATGATAACGTCATCCGGAAGAGATTTCTGAATGGTTGGAATTTTAGCTTTGATATTATTAACAACTTCATTACTGTTAGCACCTTTCAGCATCATCACTACTCCGCCTACGGCATCCACTTTCCCGTCATACGTCAATGCTCCGTAACGAACGGCACTTCCCAAACGGACATCGGCAACGTCTTTTATAAAAATCGGAACGCTTCCTGTTTCATTTTTAACCGCAATGTTTTTAATGTCTTCCAAAGAGGTCACCAGGCCAATTCCACGGATAAAATAGGCGTTGGGTTTTTTATCAATATAAGCTCCTCCCGTATTCTGATTGTTTTTTTCAAGCGCTGTAAATATTTCGGTGATACTTGTTCCCATTGCCTTTAAACGATTGGGGTCAATAGCCACTTCATATTGTTTTAATTCTCCTCCGAAGCTGTTGATTTCCGCTACTCCCGGTGTTCCGTTCAGCTGTCTTCGGACGATCCAGTCCTGCATGGTGCGGAGTTCTTTGGCATTGTATTTCTTTTCGCTTCCTTTTTTAGGGTGAAGAATATACTGATAGACTTCTCCAAGACCTGTACTTACGGGAGCCAGCTCAGGAGTTCCTACACCTTTGGGAATTTCTTCTACAGCATTTTTCAGTTGTTCATTAATGAGCTGTCTTGCAAAGTAAACATCTACATTTTCTTTGAACACTACTGTAATCACAGAAAGTCCGAATCTTGAAATACTTCTTGTTTCCTGAATATCGGGAACATTGGCAATGCTCTGTTCAATAGGAAAGGTAACCAACTGTTCCACTTCCTGCCCCGCCAATGTAGGACATACGGTAATGATCTGCACCTGATTGTTGGTGATATCCGGTACAGCATCTATTGGTAATCTGGTGGCACTCCAAGTTCCCCAGATAATCAGTATCAGAGTCATCAACCCAATGATAACTTTATTTTTGATACTGAATTTTATGATTTTATCTAACACGATTGATATTTAATTTTTATTGAAAAGTGAATGCACACAGTATAAAATACTGCAGCAAAAATATCCTGAAAACCTCTGCAATGGTATTGCAAAGTTTCAAGCACAGTTAAGTATCAGAAAGCATAGGCTTTCTAAAAGTCAATAAAAATTAAATTTTAGGAGGCTGCCAGATAGGATCGTAAACCTGGTAGGCAAAGTCGTTTTTGTGGAACAGGATCTTCTTTGAAAAGTAAGCAGGAATCTGCTCGGGAATTTCCAATAAAGGGTCCATTTTAAATGCTGAAACTGTTATCTGACAACAGCTGCATGCACACAGTGGAGAACAGATATCTCCTTTTTCTGTAGAATGAACGCCATGAATGCTTAATGAGATCTTATTCTCTACCGAATTCTGTGGATGAGACACATCAGCACATGGCATCAATGATAGCGCCATGAAGTAAATTGCCAGTATCCATCTTAAGAGATTCATTGTTACAAAGGTAGAGATTTTTTCTAAAATTGAGAACTCTTGTCATGGGACGAGTTCATAAAAGCATAGTTTTTTGCTCCAATTTATTTTAACGGAAAGGATTCAACTAAAAAAATTCATCATATAGACAATTATTCCAACAAAAATAACAGAAAAACCAAATAATCATTAAACAAATCATAAGTTCAAATAATTTTTATTAAAAACAACTAAAACAACACAATATTACCAAAACGAAGCTATATTTTTTCTTAAATTCGCAAGTGAAAAAAAATCAATAATTTCTCATTAATAGAATTTTTATTAAACACGACATTATTTGTCGTCTTCTGATTATAGTTTTACAAAAAAAATTAATTAACAATTATGAAAACACAATTATTTTCGATTGCACTGCTAGTGTCATCATTTACATTTGCTCAAAGTTGGAATATCACAGGAAATTCAGGGACAAACTCATCCAATAATTTTATTGGAACTACAGATAATCAACCTTTGGTTCTGAAGTCTAATAATATTGAGAGCTTTCGAATTAAGCCTAATGGGAATATTGGAATAGGCACTACAAGTCCCGATGCTAAACTGCATGTAGCTCAGGATAATATAAATAACCAAAATTTGTCTCTGGGAAAGTTTACATCTATAGGACAAACCGGTGGTAGTGCTATAGTCAGTTTAGCATATAATAGTACTACTGCTAATCTGGAAGTAAATTCTACCTACTCAGGCAGTGGCTTCAGGTATGGAACTTATGGTGACTTTAATATTGAAAATGAGATTACAACCCCGGATTTTGGAGCGATTAATTTTATTACAAACAAGAAAGTTCAACTTGCCATTAAACCCAATGGAAATGCTTCTTTACAAGGTAAACTTGAAGCCAAAGAATTAAAAGTAACCCTAACTCCTACTGCTGATTTTGTATTTGATGAAAAATACGATCTTCCAACATTAGAAGAAGTTGAAAAACATATCAAAGAAAAAAAGCACCTTCCTGAAATTGCTTCTGCTAAAGTAATGGAAAAAGAGGGTGTAAATGTGGGTGAATTCCAGATCAAACTATTACAAAAAATAGAAGAACTTACATTGTACTCAATTGATCAGAATAAACAAATAAAGCAACAGTCAGAACAGCTGAAACATCTTAAGGATGAAAATGAAGCTCTAAAAGCCCAATCTGCTAAAATTGAAAAACTTGAGCAGCAGGTTCAGCAACTCTTATCAACACAAAAATAACCACAAATGAAAAGAAAATTACTCTCACTATCATCACTGATGATAGGATTCTTCGGCTTTTCCCAAACCGAAGTGTATTTCAAATATGATGAGGCTGGAAACCAGCGATACAGGGGAATCAACGCTGCTGGTAAACAAGCCGAAGAAATGGTTTCAAAAGAGTCAAAGGTAGCAGCTGTTACCAGACAAGCTCCTGTTATTGATGAGAAAACATTCCTGAAACAAATAAGACTTTACCCCGTTCCTGTCAACGACTATCTTACCATAGACTGGACAGAAGAAGTAGATGGGCTTATAGAATCCGTTTCATTGTATCAGCACAGTACAGTTCACTGGAAATTTCAGCAACAGAATATCCCAGACTTAAACCGCCAGGTTAAGATCAACATGACGGGTTATAACTGGGGAGTGTATGTTGTGCGCTTTACCCTAAAAGACGGCAGAGTTTTCAGTAAAAATATCACCAAACGATAAATAACCATGAAACTTTACGATAAGAAAATACAAGTATTTTCATCATTCATACTGTCCTTATGTTCGGTATTGGGCTTTTCACAGACCATACTATATCAGACAGAAAATACATCACGAACGGTTCAGGATCCACAAACAGTGGTGATGGCGCCAGGATTTCGTGCGTCTTCCAGTTCATCGAATCCATTTGTAGCTAAAATAGGACCTACTACAGAAAATCCGGGAGGAGGACCCACTGACTCAAACGCAGGCGCTAATACTCCATCAGGAACAACAACTCCTGATGGGAAAAGCTTTCATGATACCAAAGGAAATATTGAAGTTAACGGAGCTGGGCAATTGCAGTTTACTTTACCTATTGCTTTACCTCCCGGGGTGAAAAGTGTAGCTCCACAAATTAATTTGATATACACTAATGGAACAGGAAATGGAATAGCTGGATATGGCTGGAGTATTTCAGGTATTACATCTATTTCCAGAGTTGGAAAAAATATTGAAAAAGAAAATGAAATAAAAACTATCGGACTAGACTATTTGGATCGTTATAGTTTCAATGGGCAAAGATTGATTTTAAAATCGGGGGAATATGGTAAAGACGGCGCAGAATATGTGACTGAGAAATATTCTAATATAAAAATAAAATCATTTGGAGCAATTACAGGGCAATTATGGAAAGGACCTGAATACTGGGAAGTCACTTTTGAAGACGGAACACAGGCATGGTATGGAGCTATAACATCAGGTAGCAGTACATCAATCACTCCTGTT
>CBFQYI010000039.1:0-17595 GCA_965720825.1 uncultured Chryseobacterium sp.
GGCTTCGTAATTTCCCTGAATCTTTTAGCTCTAAGTAATTCAATAGCTTCAAGTATTTCTTTATTGTGGTGCTTTTGCGCCGGTGTAAGGGTTAATTTTCTAGGATTACCCGTTTTATCTTTAATAATTTCAACTTTAGATTGTTTCTTGCCTTTTGAATCGTTGTAATAAATAATCTCACTTTGAAAATCATTATATAAAAAGTAACTTGTTTTTTCATAACGGGTATATTTTCCAGTCTTTCTATTGAAAACGGGAGGATAGAAATTTAATGAAAGATTACTTTTATTACCTTTTACAAGTTTTTTCAGTACAGTTACTTTTTTACTCATTATTAAAGATTGTATTTACTAAGTTTTTGGGAACATACACATTTTTACCTTTTGGAATTTTTGGAACATTATGTTTTTTGCATAAATGATAAAATGAACCTGAACTCACTTTAAATGCGTCTAAGACCTCATTAATCGTGTAATAATTATCATCGCAGAAATATGGTAAATTATATTGTTTTTCGTTATTTTCAGCTTTTTGCTTAAAGAGTATATCTAAATCAACCTTTCTAATTCTAATGGCTTTAAAGCCTTCTAATTTACTTAATCTGCCATCTTTTAACATTCGATAAATTGATGTTCTACTAATATTAAGTAAAAGCATAACCTCTTTGATAGATAAGTAATCTTTCTTTTGAATTTCTTCAATATCATAACCTTTAATTTGTACTTCAAAATCCTTATCACTCGCTTGAATCTTTTCATCTCGTTTTCTCTTTTTGTAGAATTTCTTAGCACAGTCATCGGAACAGCATTTTGTTGTAGTCTTTTTAGCTACAAATCTATTTCCGCAGAATTGACAAATTTTATTTACCTCCATAGTGTCTAAATTCTCCTCAAAAATGTTTCACATTGTTTCCCCATGTTTCCCATTGTTTCAAAATGTAACATTTTTTAACGATGAAATTACAAATTTTATTCCAAATCAAATTAATAGAAACGAAATAGAAACAAATAGAATGTATATACTCTGCAATATTAAATTTTGAAACAAAACATAAGACAAATAAAAATCCCCTTAAATATTACATTTAAAGGGATTTTTGTATTATTGTAAAATTGAAAGCGGACCTAAAATGAAAAAATTCTTGCAATCTATATACAATCTAAAACACTGTCTATTTTCCGATACAAAACTTAGAAAAAATATTCCCTAGCACCTCATCATTGGTCACCTCTCCGGAAATTTCTCCAAGATGTTCCAGGGCATTTCTAAGCTCATACGCCAGTAATTCCGTAGAGATCTGGAAAGAAATAGCTTCTTTCACTTTATCAACGGCATCCATAGATTTTCTTAAGGCTTCAAAGTGTCGTTGATTGGTGATGACCACATTATTTTCTTCAGTTTTTAAATGCTCCACATACGATGAAAGTTCATTTTTCAGATCCTGAATATTCTGATTTTCCACTGCCGATATTTTAATAAAATCAAAATCATGAGAAATCGCGTTTCTGAAAATATCTTCTACCGTTTCATATTTGGTAGGAGTCACTTCATCAATTTTTGTTGCACAGATAATCAGCTTCAGATCTTCCCTCAAAAGAGACTGAATCATTTCAATATCCTCAGAAAAATCTTCAGTAGCAGCATCAGCCAGATACACCAGAATATTGGCATTTTCCACCTTTTCTTTTGCTTTTTTTACCCCGATCGCTTCAATTTCATCCACCGTTTCACGAAGTCCTGCGGTGTCAATTAATCGGAAGGCATGACCTTTAATATGAAGAACTTCCTCAATAGTATCTCTCGTTGTTCCCGCAATATTGCTCACAATCGCCCTTTCTTCCTTCAAAAGAGAATTCAGTAACGTAGATTTTCCGGCATTCGGTTTTCCGATGATGGCAACAGCAGTTCCGTTTTTAATGGCATTTCCGTATTGGAAACTTTCAATCAGAGAACTTAATTTGACTTCAATTTTATCCAATAATCCGCTTAAGGCACTTCTGTCAGCAAATTCCACATCTTCTTCCGCAAAATCAAGCTCCAGTTCAATTAAAGAAACAAAATTTAAAAGATCAGTTCTCAATACAGATATTTCGTTGGTGATTCCTCCTTTCAGCTGGTTGATGGCTACTTTTCTCGAAGCTTCATTTTCAGAAGCAATGACATCAGCAATGGCTTCCGCCTGGGAAAGATCAATTCTGCCGTTGATAAAGGCACGGAGAGTAAATTCTCCTGCTTTGGCCATTCTCGCCCCGTTTTTGATCAGGGTTTCAAGAATACGTTTTCCAATATGCGGAGAACCGTGAAAAGCAATCTCCACAGAATTCTCAGTGGTGAAACTTTTCGGTGCCAGAAAAATAGAAAGCATCACCTCATCAATAGCTTCCTCCTCATCCATAAAATAACCGTAATGAATGGTGTGGGATTTCTGTTTTTCCAGATTTTTGGCCGGAAAACTTTTCTGAACTACAGATAAAGCTTCATTTCCTGAAACACGGATGATGCCTAAAGCACCTATTCCATTGGCCGTAGCCAGTGCACATATCGTATCGTTATTCATGCTGCAAATTTACGGTTTTTAATGTGAATTTGAATGGATGTCTGTTATTCAGATTATCTATTGCTGTATTCAGTTAAAAACTGGGAAGATTTTAAAACAGGCTATGTTTTGAGAGGCTTGTTGTATAAAAGATGTACCTGTTATATCAACAAGTGCAGAATTATTTCTATTAAACATAGTGTGAAAACACGACCTGAAATACAAAATTTTAAAAATAATTGTGTTGAATATAAACAGAATTTGAAAGGTCTGGTTTGCTGTGGTGTAACATTTATAAGTGTTTTTTGATAGCATTTACAATGATGAATGATGGTTAAATATCATATTAGAATAAAAAAGTTAAACGGTTGTTTGGTATGTTAATTGTTGTTAGTGGGGACTATGATGTTGAAAATTTAAATATTTTTTACTAAAACGATAATAATTTGTTAAAATATTATAAATGTATATGAATAACCTATTTTTTTTAAGTATTAATAAAAAAATTTCTTTTTTGTTGATACTTGTCTTCAGTACAATGACTTATGCGCAGTGTATTCCTTATACCGGACAGGCGATCACAAGCGGAAATACCTATTGCCTCAACGGAAACCTGAGTGTAAGTACCAATATAAGCATCCCGAACGGAGCCACCCTTATCATACAATCCGGACAATTGCAATCCAATAGTATCCAGGTGGATGGAGTGTTGGAAATTGGTGATGGAGCGAGTGTTAAGTCGACAGGAACAGTGAAAGTAGGAACTTTTGGATCTCAGAAGAATTCAAAAATTAAATTAGGAGCGAAGTCCTTTCTATCCCTTGTAGGATCAGTGATTCAGGAAGACCCGACATTTGGTGGTTTTTATCCTGGAACAACCTCGGTTATTGAGATGGGAACAAGCAGTGTGGTAGAAATTTGTGGAACATTTACCCAGCAGTCTACAACCTATCCTTCTGTTGAATACGTTGGTATTCCTACCGGAAGGGCGTATTGTATTGCAAAAGCAGACGTAAGTGGTGGAGGTGGAGCTTCCATCATCAGTGATGATAGCCAGATCGTAACTATTGTGATGGGATCTGTAACAGGATTAGGAATGGGGAATTCCAGTTTCTGTGGACCGAATGCAACCAAAGCCATGTGTCCTTCTCTTTGGCCTGAAGGATTGTCTGAAGATAAATCTAGTTGTGGAAATGCTCCTCTGATTATTAATGAGATCGATGGATTTTGTACAAAACCCGGAATTTCAGGGACACCTGACGGATATACCAAATTCGGAATTACCATCCAGCAGAAAAGCGATTCCTGGCCTGAAAATATTCCTAATGGATTTCTGGCTATGGAATCAAAAAATAAAGGCTTTGTCATTACCAGAGTTCAGCATGTAAGCCAGACTCCGCAGCCTGGAGATGCCATCGCAGAACCGAAAGAAGGAATGCTTCTATATGATATTCAGGATAAATGTGTGAAGCTTTACAACGGTACGGAATGGAAATGTGTACAAAGAAGCTGTAATGATTAATATAACCGATAAATAGTATGAAAAATATAAAAAATATAAGTATAGCAGTTGCTTTGGTCATTTTTAACTCATTTTTTGGTCAGGTAGCTATAGGAAAACAGGCTATTGACGGAAACAGTACAGTACTGGATTTTAATAATGCATCAGGAAATACAAAAGGTTTAATTCTTCCCGCTACCTCCGGATTTCCTACGGGAACTTTAGAAAACGGAACATTTATCTTTGATGTAACAGATAACAAAGTGAAAGTCTATGAAAATGATGTATGGAAATCCTTGTCAGATGCCGGAAGTTCAAGTGCTATTGCTGCTAATAATTCTGCAGAAACAGGGAAGGGAGTGGTTATGGGAGACGCAACAAGTTCTGCTGATGGAGTATTGGTGCTGGAATCCCGGAATAAAGCAATGGTTCTTCCTCAGATAGCCACGCCGCATCTTAATGTAAAAAATCCTTATCCGGGGATGATGTGCTATGATACGACCAGTAAGACATTGGCAGTATTTGACGGATCAGTCTGGAATTACTGGAAATAAACAATAAGCTAATCCGGAATATTCTGTTTAAGATAAAAAAGCAGCTGTGTATTGTACATGGCTGCTTTTTAGCTTAAACAATCTGAGCACTTTCCTTAATACTGTTCATCACAAAAATACTCTTCGTCTGCCCAATGCCCTCAATTTCTGATAGTTTGTTGACGAAAAACGCATGAAATTCATCCATATTGGGAGCCAGGATCTTCAGCATAAAATCAAAATCCCCACTGATATTGTAAAACTCTACCACTTCTTTCAGCTTTCCGACTTCCTCAATAAATTTCCCTGCTGTTTTTTTATTGTGAACATTCAAAGCGATCATACAGATCACCATCATCCCTTTATTGACCTTTTTGCGGTCTACCACAGCCGTATATTCTTTAATAATTCCCTGTTTTTCCATACGTTTGATACGCTCATGCGTAGGTGTAGGACTCAAATTGATCCTTGCCGAAATATCACGCACACTCATCTTCGCATCTTTCTGAAGCAGACGGAGAATGGATAAGTCTTTTTCATCTGGAATATAATTTTCAGTTGCCATTTTTGTTCTGTTTTTATAGGTTTTTTCTGATAGATCAGGTATTTTGTTCTTTTAAATATTTTAAATATTAAATATTGTTCCAAATTTAAGGTTAAATTTTCAAATACGTTCTGTTAATTTTAATTTTGCAGGAAATTTGAAACATGGATACAAGGAAGAATTTAATATTAATTTTAGCATCGGTAGGAACATTTGTAGAAGCGTTGGATATTGCCATTATTAATTTAACCATTCCTTCTATTCAGCAGCAGTTTCAGATTGGAGCAGAGACAGTTCAGTGGTTGCAGACGCTCTATGTGTTATTCTTTGGAGGATTTCTGATCATTGGAGGGAAACTTTCAGATCAGATCGGAAGAAAGAAAATGTTTCTCCTTGGAGCATTGATCTTTATGCTGACTTCATTAGGAGCAGGATTATCTCAAAACTTTGAAGTGCTGGCTATTTTCCGTGCTTTGCAGGGATTAGGAGCTGCATTGGTGATGCCTTCAGCTTTATCGATTGTGACGAATACCTTCAGAGGAGAGCAGGAAAGAAACCGTGCTATCGGAATTTTCAGTTCATTTGCTGCCATTGGTTCAGGAAGTGGTCTTTCAGTAGGAGGAATTATCAGTACCTACCTTAGCTGGCATTGGGTTTTCCTGATCAATGTTCCAATTCTTTTGATCACATTGGTCCTGTCGTACTATTATCTGCCGGCAGATGAGAAAAATGAAACTGCTCAGAAAACAGATATGGTTTCAGGAATATTGATGGTCCTTGGGCTTTTAAGTCTGACTTACGGAACGCACGAATTGATTCATATTAAAGAACAGCCTTTCCTGATAACTGGTTCTTTGGTTTTAGCATTAGTATTGCTTGTTATGGTGTACTACCGTTTAAAATCCGTTGCAGAGCCTTTGGTAGATTTAAAACTGTTTAAACATAAATCTTTAGTCGTTTCCAATGCGGTATTCTTTACCCTGGGAGCGTGTTTTATCGGGTTTTTATTCCTGATTTCACTGATGCTTCAGAAAGATATGGGATATAGTGCTGCTTCTGCAGGATTAATGCTTGTTCCCTTCAGTGTTTTGTCTGCTTTGACGGCTAAATTCATTCTTCCACACATATCAAAACGTCTGAGTTCTTCTCAAATGGGTGTTTTAGGATGGTCGTTTATGCTGGCTGGAGGATTATTACTGCTAATTTCTGTTTACGCAGGACATCCACTAACAGTAGTTTTATTGGGAGCAGCATGCATCTCCGGAGTTGGAATGACATTTTGTTTTACCGCACTTTCAGTGATGGGAATCCAGGATGTGGAACCTGCACATTACGGATTGGCATCAAGTTTGAGCTCTACAAGTTACTTTTTGGGAGCAGGTATCGGATTGTCATTCATGACGTTGATGAGTCAGATCTTTCCATCAGAACTTTCTGTCGGAAGCCTGAATCTGATTATTTTGATCAGCTATGCTTTATTAGCGCTCGGAATGTTATTCTATTTTATATTGAAAAGCGTAAAAGTGAAGCAGGCAGAAGTAGCTATTTCATAACAAGCGGCCTTAAAAATACACAAACTATATGAGGAAAGAATCGGTGCTTAGGTGCCGGTTCTTTTTTTGATATTTGCTATTCTGTTTCCCTTTATTACCTTTGCTGTTTACTATATATCATGAAAATACAGGTCATCAGCGATCTTCACCGGGAATTTGGAAGTACGGAATTATGTTTTGATCACGCAGATGTGGTGGTGTTGGCAGGCGATGTCAATCTGGGAATCAAAGGAATTGAATGGATTAAAGAAGCAATACCCAATAAACCTGTAATCTATGTTTTGGGCAATCATGAATACTATAAAGGTTCTTACCCTAAAACACTCCATAAGATCAAAGAGGCAGCGTTGGACTCCAATGTCCATGTGCTGGAAAATTCATTTATAGACATTGACGGTATTCGTTTTCATGGGACAACGCTGTGGACGGATTTTTCCATCTTTGGAAATCCTGTTCAGTACGGAATGCTTTGTCAGTCTAAAATGAATGACTATAAAATGATCAGGAGAGATCCTTCTTATTCAAAGATGAGAACTTTGGATATCTTTAAAATTCATCAGCTTTCAAAACAATGGTTACAAGAAAGCCTTGAAGACTCAAAAGGACTTAAAAATATTGTCGTTACCCATCATGCACCCAGCATACAATCAGTTCCTGAACATTACAAAGAAGATCCGTTAACAGCGGCGTATGCTTCAGATTTGGAAGATTTAATTACAGAGCATCAACCGTTATTCTGGATTCATGGGCATATCCATACGCCGTGCAGATATAAGATCAGAGAAACAGAAGTGATCTGTAATCCTCATGGCTATATTGATGAAAAATATAACGGATATGATAAGGAATTACTGATTGTTGTTTAGTAAACAATAAAAAGTAAAATTTGATGATGGGGCTTCTTGGCACTTTTTCCTTTTTCCACTACCTTCGTGTTTAATTTTCTTTCCAATGCCTAAAAAATCCCAACCAAAACCTGATTTTGTTTCCCAGCTGGCCTTTGATGAAGTACTTCAGCAGGTAGAGTTTGATCTTAGAATCAAGGAATTTGTGGTGATGGAAATTGATAAGGCCAACTATATTATACAACCTAATATGCCTTATCGTTCTGATTATTTCTGCATTTTTATGGTACAGAAAGGAGGGGTTACATTCAGGTTGGATGATAAGAGTTATAGCGTGACCAAAGGCGATATTATTTTTTGTCCCATGCTAGAAACGTTTTGGCTCGATGAAATTACAGAAGATTACAATGCTAAATATATTTTCTTTTCATTAAACTTTATATCCGATGCAGGCTTTAATTATAAATCAAATAATGTTCTTAAGAGCCTGTCTTCTGATCCTGCCAATATCATCAGGAATGAACCGGATGTGTACAGAAAACTGAATTTCCATCTCGATGAGCTGAAGGTTTTGAATGATAAAGAAAAAGAGAATTATTATTTCAAAGAAATGATATGGCATCACTTTTCACTGGTGATTTACGAAATTGATAATTATTTCAAGAAAACGGAAAGACCTCATCCGGTTACCCACAGAGAAGATGAGTTGACGACCAGTTTCTTTAAACTTGTTCAGGATCATTTCAAAGAAGAACACAACGTTCAGTTCTATGCCGATAAACTTTTTATCAGCCGTAAATACCTTACGAAGGTGATCAATAAAACGGTCTTTAAATCCCCGAGAGATATTATTCATCAGGTGCTCGCTGTAGAAGCCAGGCTACTGCTGAAAAATCCCAATCTGAATGTCAGTGAGGTCGCATCAAAGCTGAGTTTTTCGGATCAGGCGTCTTTTAGTAAGTTTTTTAAAAAACACGCGGGAAGATCTCCATTGGAATATAAAAAAGATGATTTGTATTGATAATCAATAGCTTGTAATTTTAAGACGTCTTTTTACCAAATTTTAACTATTATTTCGATTAAAAATAGTAAATAGTATTATTTATATTGTCTATGAATGATATTTCTCATGTTTTTCAAAATAAGGAGTCTTTTTGACAAAACAAGGAGTTTTTCGAATAATCCTATTGAATTTTTTTCGTTCGATTTTTGTGCGGAAAATTTAAAAGGACTATTGTTATGCAAAGATTTTTTATTAAAAACTCGACTCTACTTTTCCTCTCACTGATCATATTGGCAGGATGCAGGAAAAATAATCAAAACCAGGGCTATCAGCAGCAGGCGCCGGAACTACCTGTGGGCAAAGTAACACAGGGAGACGCTTCTGTTTCCAGAGAATATGCAGCATCTATCGAGGGAGTTTCCAATGTGGAAATCAGACCTCAGGTAACAGGATATTTAAGCAAAATTTTTGTTGATGAAGGTGACTTTGTGAGGGCAGGGCAGCCGTTGTTCAAAATTGAAGATCAGGTTTTCCGTGAACAGCTGAAAAGTGCTCAGGCATCTTTGATTACTGCTCAGGCGAATCTTTCAACCTCTAAAATTGATCTGGACAGAAAAAAAGAACTGTTCAGAAACAAAATGGTTTCGGAAATTCAGGTAAAAGAAGCGGAGGCAGCTTATAATGCAGCACGAGGAGCGGTAAGTCAGTCTACCTCAACCATTGAATCCGCAAAAATCAATCTTAATTTCTCTACCATCAAAGCTCCGGTAAGCGGATTTATCGGAAGGTTCAATTACCGTCTGGGAAGTTTGATGACTCCTGGTAATCAGGATCCGATTACTTTATTGTCAGACATTCATCAGGTGTATACCTACTTCAGTTTGAGCGAAAATGATTTTAATAATTTCCAGAAACAGTACACAGGCAGCAGTATTGATGAGGTGATCAAAAATACTCCGGCAGTTTCATTATTGCTTTCAGGAGGTGAAAAATATGCTGAGACAGGAAAGATTGATGCGGTGGAAGGTCAGTTTAATAAAACGACCGGATCAATCACTTTAAGAGCAAAATTCAACAATCCCAACAATCTTTTGAGAAGCGGAAACACTGGTAAAATTGTACTGAACCAGTTCTACAGCAATGTTGTTTTACTTCCGATTGCTTCTACCAGAACCATTCAGGATAAAGTTTTTGTATTCACCATTCAGGGTGGGAAAGCAGCCATGCTGCCTGTAGAAGTAAATGGAAAGGCTGGAGACAATTTCATTGTAGCCAAAGGACTTAAGGCAGGAGATGAATATATCACCAGCGGTTTTGACCGATTACAGCCGGGAACTCCTGTCGTGGCACAAAAGAAAAATGCTCAACAGAAAAAATCCTAAGAAGAAATCATGTTAAAAAAAATTATAAAAAGACCCGTACTGGCAACGGTTATCTCCGTATTGCTTGTTATTCTCGGGATCGTCGGGATGGTAAGCCTTCCGATTACAAAATTTCCGGACATTGCGCCACCTACCGTTATGGTAACAGCGGCGTATCCGGGGGCTAATGCTGAAACCATTGCAAGGTCTGTAGCACCACCATTGGAAAATGCCATCAATGGAGTGGAGAATATGGACTATATTACTTCCACAGCGAGTAATGACGGTACGTTGAGTATTACTGTTATTTTCAAATTGGGAACAGATCCTGATCAGGCAGCGATTAACGTTCAGAACAGAGTGGCACAGGTGACCAACCAGCTTCCTGCAGAAGTAATTCAGGCGGGAATCACTACGGTGAAAAGACAGAACAGTATGATTGCCATGGTCTCTCTGACCAGTAAAGACGGTACTATGAGTGATCTTTTCCTTGAAAATTATGCGAAAATCAATATCGTTCCGGAACTGAAAAGGGTAAAAGGAGTAGGAGATGCCATGGTATATGGAAATAAAGACTATTCCATGCGTATCTGGCTGGATCCGAATAAACTGACTTCTTACAACCTTACTCCATCAGATGTTTCCCGTGCTATTCAGACGCAAAACCTTGAAGCAGCACCCGGAAGGTTAGGGGAAAGAAGTAAAGAAGTGATGGAATATGTCCTTCGTTACAAAGGAAAATTTACAGAGCCAGAGCAATATGAAAACATTACGATCAAAGCGTTGAATGATGGCTCTGTTTTAAAATTAAAAGATATTGCCAAAGTAGAATTCGGAGCGTACAGTTATACAGTTTCTTCGAATTATAATAAAAAAGCATCCGTAACGATGGCGATTTTCCAGATGGCAGGATCCAATGCCAATGAAGTGCAGATTGCGCTTCAGGAAAGAATGAAAGAACTGGAGAAATCCTTCCCTGCAGGAATGGATTATGAAATTCCTTACGCTACAAAAGATGCGCTGGATCAATCCATAGAACAGGTAATTCATACTTTGATAGAAGCCTTTATTCTGGTGTTTATTGTGGTGTATATTTTCCTTCAGGATTTCCGCTCCACTTTGATTCCGGCAATTGCAGTTCCGGTATCGATTGTAGGAACATTCTTCTTTATGAAGGTTTTCGGATTCTCTATCAATATTCTGACCTTGTTCGCATTAGTACTCGCGATTGGTATTGTGGTAGATGATGCTATTGTAGTAGTAGAGGCAGTTCATGCTAAAATGGAACATAAAAAACTCAACCCAAGAGCCGCTACCATGTCTGCCATGAGTGAGATCACAGGAGCAATTGTTTCGATTACGTTGATTATGTCTGCCGTATTCGTTCCGGTAGCTTTTATGAGTGGTTCTACAGGATTGTTCTACCAGCAGTTTGCACTGACACTGGCGATTGCCATTGTTATTTCAGCGGTGAACGCATTGACGTTGAGTCCGGCTTTATGTGCTTTGTTCTTAAAACAACACCATCCGGGAACTCATGAAAAGATGAATTTCAAAGACCGCTTCTTTGCAGGTTTCAATGCGAGTTTCAATAAACTGACTTTCCGTTATGGAAAAGCGGTATTGTTCCTTTTAAAAAGAAAATGGGTGGCTTTGGTTCTGATTGTAGCCTTCGGAGGATTGTTTGCATGGATGTCGATGACAACGCCTAAAGGATTTATTCCGGATGAAGACCAAAGTTTCATTATTGTAACGGCTAATCTTGCTCCCGGAGCTTCAAAGGACAGAACCTCAAAAGTAGTTTCCGATACGGAAGATTTATTGATGAAAAATCCGGCCGTGGATAAAGTAATTTCGGTAGACGGACTGAACTTATTCAGTGGTTCAATGTCATCTTCGGCAGCTTCTATTTTTGTTAAATTAAAAAAAGGAGGCGAGAGAGGAGCTGTTAATAATATCAACGATATCATTGGACAAACCCAGGGAATGCTTTCTCAGGACAAAAGAGCCAATTTCCTTGTGATCAATACCCCAACGGTAGATGGTTTCGGTAATACCAGTGGGATGGAGCTTGTGCTTCAGGACCGTACCAACGGAGAACTTCAGAATTTAGGAAATATCTCCTACGGAATGATGGGTGCTTTAATGCAGAGACCGGAAGTAGCAGTGGCATTTACTACGTTTGATGTTACCTATCCACAGTTTGAAGTGCTTGTAGATGAAGTGAAGTCTGCGCAGATTGGAGTAAATGTTTCTGATGTTTTAGGCGTGATGCAGGGATATTATGGAAGTATTCAGGCCTCTGATTTCAACCGATTCGGGAAGTATTACAGAGTATTGGTGCAGTCTACACCGGAAACAAGACAGGATAAAGAATCCCTGAACGGAATTTTCGTTAAAAATAATCTGGGCCAGATGGTTCCTGTCAATACATTGGTAAGCCTGAAACAGGTAACAGGAGCTGAGGTAGTAGATCGTTTCAATCTATTCAACTCATCGAACTTAACAGTAATGGCAGCTCCGGGATACAGTACCGGACAGGCTATGGCAGCCATTGAAGAAGTAAGCAAGCAGGTACTTCCTCCGGGATATACTTACGACTATAAAGGGATGAGCCGTGAAGAAGCAGGTTCAAGCTCGCAATCTGTTATGATCTTCGGATTATGTATTGTATTTGTATTCTTCCTTTTATCAGCACAGTATGAAAGTTATATCCTTCCATTGGCAGTTTTGATTGCGATTCCGGTAGGACTTTCAGGAGTATTTGTAGGAATTACGTTTGCGGAACTTTCCAATAATATTTATGTACAGATTGCTTTGGTGATGCTAATCGGATTGTTAGCGAAAAATGGTATTCTGATTGTAGAATTTGCCATTCAGAGACGTAGAGCTGGGAAAAGCCTTATCGCATCTGCAGTAGAAGGAGCAAAAGCCCGTTTACGACCTATTTTAATGACTTCCCTTGCATTTATCACCGGGTTGATTCCATTGTTGTTTGTGGTAGGTCCTTCAGCGATGGGGAACCATTCCATCGGATATGCAGCCATTTCAGGGATGCTTTTCGGAACCATCTTAGGAATTTTTGTAGTTCCTGTTCTTTTTGTGGTATTCCAGGCATTGCATGAAAGAATCAACGGAAGAGTAGTAACCGATGCGGATTGGGAATATTAATTCAAATGATTTTAAAAATGAAAATTAAAAATATAGCATATATCGCATTTATTTCGGGAACAGCAATCTCCTGTAAGGTTCAGAAATATGAACGACCTGAGATAAAAATGCCGGAAGCTTTCAGAGCAGACAGTATTGTGGTGGATTCTCAGGAGAATATTGCTAAAATAAGCTACAAAGACTTCTTCAAAGATCCCGTTCTGGTAGGATTAATTGATAAAGCAATGGTGCAGAATAATGATCTTCAGGTCGCTTTAAAACAGATAGAATTTGCATCACTGGCTTACAATCAGAGCAAATGGGCCAATATCCCAACGGTAAGTGCTTCGGCCAATGCCAATATCAACCGTCCTTCAGACAACAGTATGAACGGGATGATGGCCGGACAGTTTATGGGAAAAAGGTATATGGAAGATTATACAACTTCTTTGAGCTTTTCATGGGAAGCTGATATCTGGGGTAAAATCAAAGGCAGAAAAGAACAGGCTTTGGTCGAATATCTTAAAACACAGGAAGCGGCAAAAGCGGTAAAAACACAGGTTGTATCTGCGGTTGTACAAGGATATTATAATTTATTAATGCTGGATACTCAGCTGGAAATTACAAAATCCAATCTGGCGTATGCAGATAATACTTTGAAGTTTCTGACCAAACAGCAGGAACTTGGTTTGACAACAGCTTTGGCGGTACAGCAACAGGAAATTGTAAAAGATCAGATTTTAAAATCGATTCCAGCTATTGAAAGCTCTGTGACTACTCAGGAAAATGCTTTGAGCCTGTTAACGGGTTCTATGCCGGGAAAAATTGAAAGAAGTGCAAGCCTGAACAACGTACAGTCTCCGGATCATCTTGCTGCAGGAATTCCTTCAGAGCTATTAAGCTACAGACCGGATATTAAAGCGGCAGAATTTGAAGTCAGAAAAAGTGCAGCAGCCATTCATGTGGCAAAAATGAGCATGTATCCTTCATTGAATATTACTGCGCAGGGTGGAGTGAATGCCTTCCAGATCAGTAAATGGTTCAGTGTTCCGGGATCTCTTTTCGGAATGGTAGCGGGAGCTGTAGCACAGCCTATTTTGAATGGAAAGCAGTTGAAAACCCAATATGAGCAGTCTAAAGTATTGGCTGATCAGGCTGAAATCAACTTTAAGCAGTCTGTTTTAAAAGCGGTAGGAGAGGTTTCTGATGCATTGGTACAGATCCAAAAGCTGGAAGAACAGCAGAAGATTGCAGAAGGTTTGGCCGTAAAATCTGGTGAAGCAGTGAAGAAAGCGGATTTATTATTTAAATATAATTCAGCAACTTATGTAGAAGTGATTATCGCCCAAACGAATAAACTTCAGGCAGAACTGGAACTGGCTTCTCTGAAAACCCAGCGATTGAATGCTATTACAGCACTGTATCGCTCTGTAGGAGGCGGATGGCAATAAAGTAAAATTGAATCTGCTTCGTCTCTAATGACGAAGCAGGTTTTTAATCCATTATCATTATGAAGACAAATATACAAGAGGGGATTATTCTCATTCCGGATTTCAGCGGATTTACCGAATTTGTGTTCAATACAAAATTGTACACAGGCGAGTATATTGTGCGGCAATTATTGTCTACACTGATTGATGTGAACGATCAGTATTTTGAAATTTCCGAGATTGAGGGCGATGCCATTTTATTTTACCGTTATGATGAAAATCCATCCTACCAGAGTATTTCAACCATGTTGTGGAAGATGAGAAGTGCTTTCAACAGGAAGATAGAAGAATTAAGTAAAAGTTTAAGCACTAAAATTGATCTTGCGCTTAAGTTTATTGTTCATTACGGATCCTTCTCACAGTACAATATTGGAAACTTCAGAAAATTATATGGAAAAACGATTGTGGAAGCTCATCAACTTTTGAAAAACGGAGTAGCGGAACAGCCTTCTTATGCGCTTTTCAGTAATTCTTTTCTGGAAAGCAGTAAAAATAAGGAGTCTGATTTTAATAAAGATCCGCTTCGTTTGCCTGAAGTAGGCGTTATCCATTATTTTGATAATTTAAACTAGCATATATTTTTTAATATTATTCCTTGTAAATTTGCTATTGCTAGCGGCCCGGGTGAGATCCGGGCTTTTTTTATGGGGATTTCTTTGGATAAAAACTGATTTATATAAATTGGCAGTAAAATATTCATATAATTATGATAGATTTTAAAACTTTTTTAAGTTAATTTTTAATTGTGTATAAAATACTTTTTTAAGAATATTTATTATGAAAGTGATTTATATTGTGTCTTTTTATTGAATAATGTGTAGCTTTTTTGGATTTATGTTTAAATTTAGTACTGATATCTTGTTGGTAATTAAGTATTTATTTTAATTTTTTTCTTTTTTCATGTAACGAAATTATGAAGATAGTGGTCTTATAGATAAAACTATAATCTCACATGAAAATACTATTATTTCCAATAGCACTATTAACAGGCTCATTAGCAATGGCTCAGCAAGCTCCGGCAGCCAGTGATACTGTAAAGGGAAATGCAAAAGAAATAGAAGCTGTTACACTGGTAGCCAGAAAACCAACAGTAGAATCGAAAATAGACAGAACTGTATTTAATGTAGCCAATAGTGCAATTCTGGCAGGAAATACAACATGGGATGTTCTTAGAATGACACCTTTGGTAAGTATTGATAACAATGATGAGGTAAAAGCCGAGGGACAATTGGTTACCGTATACATCAATGACAGGAAATCGGTTTTTACAGGGAAAGAATTGAAGGAATATCTTAAAACAATTCCAGCTGATAACCTGATGAAAATTGAAGTGATTACCAGCCCGTCTTCCCGTTATGAAACTTCAGGATCCGTGATCAATATTGTCCTTAAAAAAAGAGATGACGAAGGAATAAAAGGAAGCATCTCTCTCAACAACAGACAAAGTACGAAGAACTCACAATACACGAACTTCAACCTGAACTATCATAAGAAAAAGTTTACCCAAACCTTTATAGGAGGTTACAATAACGGAAATTATGTACAAAAGACTCAAACATGGGATAACCGTTATGCAACGAATAAACTGACTCAGTTCAATTTGGAGAATGTGATGAGAAACGAAAGTCCGTCTATTTCTTCCACTTCAGAATTTGAACTGAATGATAAAAATAATATCGGATTTGTAGCAGAATATTCACAGAGCAGAAATTTGTCTCTGTCTGAATCTAATGGAATGATCTTCAATAACGGAGAGCCTGGAGACTCTTTTCTTCAGACTCAGAATACATGGGGATTCAACCGTAATCTGGGTACCAATGCTTTCTACAAATATTATGATAAAGAAAAGAACAGAATTTTAGATATTAATTTAGGAACCAATTACTCCAGCAATGACAATGACAATTTAATTGATAAACAAATTAATAATCAGACTGGCAGCTCAAATCAGCAGCTGGGAGTTATCAGCTCTAATCAGATGCGTAATTATTATCTGAAAGTAGATTATACCCAGCCTTTAGGGAAATCAGGAGGTACGATGGAAGTAGGAGGAAAAACTGAAATTAACAACCATGTTATTCCTAATAGCCTGTATGGATTCAGTATGAATGATAGTAACTCAGAATATTACAATCTTGCGAGAAATGATACCTTTCATTATGAGGACAATCTGAGCTCTCTATATGCCAACTATAGTAAGACATTCTTCAAAAAACTGGAAACAAGAATCGGAGTACGTTATGAATATATTGATTATAAAGTAAGACAGGATGTTGCGGGGACAGAGAGAAAAGATTCATATGGAACCTTTCTTCCCAATTTATTGCTGAAATATAATTTTTCAGAGAAATTTGACTTAAGTCTTACCTATAACCGAAGCATCTGGAGACCTTGGTATTCTGAGTTTAATCCTTTCCTTGTTCCTGAAATTAACGGGACCTATTCCAGAGGAAATCTTTATCTGAATCCCAATCCGAATGACCGTCTTTATCTGAAATTAGGAATTCTGAAAAAATACTTTATCTCTGCAAGATATATGCACACCAATCAGGATTACTGGACGACTTATGTTACGGAAAACGGAAGAACAGTTTCATTGCCAGGGAACTTCGATGGAAAGGTTGAAAAATATTACCTTTTTGCCAATACCAATCAGAATTTCCTGAAAAATAAACTGAATGTGAATGCCGGATTCGGATGGTATTACATTAATAATAAAGATTTCAACCAAAAGAATGATCTAAGGGGTAAAGACTATATCAGTTATTGGGGAGCTTCTGCCAACGTATCTTACACGAATCTTTTCAATAAAAATATTAATCTAAGTGCATGGGTAGAATTGGCCAACCAGAATAATGGGAACTCTTATGCGAATAATACCAACGTTTTCCATAATATTTCAGTGACCAAAATATTCCCGAAAACTCAGATGGAGCTAAGTATGCAGCTGATGAATATCTTTAAAAGACCTTACGGTGATAACACGACCTATAGCCCGGATGGAACCTTCAGAGAGTACTCAAAATGGGACTGGTATGGTGTTTCCCTTACTTTCGTAAAACGTTTCGGAAACCAGAAA
>CBFQYI010000040.1:0-16348 GCA_965720825.1 uncultured Chryseobacterium sp.
CGGCAAGTTGGGATCTGGCTATGATAGAAAAATCAGAAAGGATTGCAGCAACGGAAGCAGCAGCCTACGGTATTCACTGGACGTTTGCTCCGATGGTAGATATTGCCAGAGATCCGAGATGGGGAAGAGTAATGGAAGGTTCAGGAGAAGACACTTATCTTGGAACAAAAATAGGACTGGCAAGAATTAAAGGATTTCAGGGCCGAGGTTTGGGAAGTCTTGATGCGGTAATGGCCTGTGCAAAACACTTTGCAGCCTACGGAGCTGCTGTAGGCGGAAGAGATTACAATTCTGTAGATATGAGTCTCAGACAATTGAATGAAACTTATCTTCCCCCATTCAAAGCTGCATCAGAAGCAGGAGTGGCCACTTTCATGAATTCTTTCAATGATATTAACGGAATTCCTGCAACGGCTAACCAATATATTCAGAGAAATCTTTTAAAAGGAAAATGGAATTATAAAGGTTTTGTAGTTTCAGATTGGGGAAGCATTGGGGAAATGGTTCCTCATGGCTATGCTAAAGATGGTACTGAAGCCGCTGAAAAAGCAATACAGGGTGGAAGTGATATGGATATGGAAAGCCGTGTTTATATGGCAGAACTTCCCAAATTGGTTAAAGAGGGAAAAGTAGATCCGAAACTGGTAGATGACGCAACGGGGAGAATTTTAACCAAAAAGTTTGAAATGGGACTTTTCGATGATCCTTACAGGTTCAGTAATGAGAAAAGGCAGAAAGAGCAGACCGATAATCAGGAAAACAGAAAATTCGGAAGAGAATTTGGTTCAAAAAGTATCGTTCTTCTTAAAAACCAGGGAAATATTCTTCCGCTTTCAAAAACTACAAAAACTGTTGCTTTAATTGGTCCTTTCGGTAAAGAAACAGTAGCTAATCACGGTTTCTGGTCTGTTGCGTTCAAAGATGATAATCAAAGGATCATTTCTCAATTTGACGGAATTAAAAATCAACTGGATAAAAACTCTACTTTATTATATGCTAAAGGCTGTAATGTTGATGATCAGGATAAAAGTCAGTTTGCTGAAGCTATAGAAACAGCAAAAAAAGCAGATGTTGTCATTATGACGCTGGGAGAAGGTCATGCGATGAGCGGAGAAGCAAAAAGTAGAAGTAATATTGGTTTTACAGGTGTTCAGGAAGATTTGTTAAAAGAAATTGCCAAAACAGGTAAACCCATCATTCTGATGATCAATGCAGGGAGACCTTTAATTTTTAACTGGGCATCAGACAATATTCCTGCGATTATGTACACCTGGTGGCTGGGAACAGAAGCTGGGAACTCTATTGCAGATGTTATGTTCGGTACTGTAAATCCTGGTGGGAAACTTCCAATGAGCTTTCCGAGAACAGAAGGACAGATTCCTGTCTATTACAATCATTATAATACAGGAAGACCTGCAAAAAATAATACAGACAGAAACTATGTTTCAGCGTATATAGATCTTAACAATGATCCGAAATACCCGTTTGGATATGGCTTAAGCTATACCTATTTTAAATATTCTGATATGGTTCTAAGCTCTGCAAGCCTTACAGGAAATCAGACGCTGAACATCAGTGTTACTGTTTCCAATACAGGAAAATATGACGGGGAAGAAGTGGTACAGCTTTATATCAGAGACCTTTTTGGGAAAGTAGTAAGACCCGTAAAAGAACTGAAAGGCTTCCAGAAAGTATTTATCAAAAAAGGAGAAAGTAAAAAAGTAGATTTTAAACTGACACCGGAAGATCTGAAATTCTTTGACGATAATCTGAATTTTGACTGGGAAAGCGGGGAATTTGACATTATGATCGGAACGGATTCTCAAAATGTTCAGACCAAAAGAATCACCTGGACAAAATAAATTCAATTCAATTCAATAGGAGCGGGCTATAATCCTGAGCAGAGACGAAGGAAACCCGCTCATTAAAACGTCAGAAAAATGGCTTTAACCAAAACTTAAAACCTAATATATATGAATCTCAAAGCTAAAAATCTCATCAGAATTTGTGCAGCAGGAGCGTTTTTCCTTTTTGTAATCAACTGTGCTTCACACAAACCTGATTCCCGCAGGACACTAATCTGGAGTGATGAATTTAATGGCAAAGGACTTCCGGATTCATTAAAATGGAATTATGATACCGGAGGAAGCGGATTTGGAAATGAAGAAGCTCAGTTTTACACCAAAAACAGACTTGAGAATGCCAGAATGGAAAAAGGAAATCTCATCATTGAAGCCAGAAAAGAAAATAGGGAAAACAGTAAGTATACCTCTGCAAGGCTTTTAACCAAGGGGAAATTTGCTTTTCAGTATGGAACAATTGAAGTCAGGGCAAAACTTCCTAAAGGTCGTGGAACCTGGCCTGCTATCTGGATGATGAGTGAAAATATGAAGAAATGGCCGGATGATGGCGAACTGGATATCATGGAACATGTAGGCTATAACCAAGGCTATATCCATGCGTCCGTTCATACCAAAAAATACAATCATATCCAGGGAACACAGAAAACAGATACTTTGTTTGTAAAGGATGCAAGCGAAAAGTTTCATATCTATAAAGCAGACTGGACACCGGAAAAGATCGATGTTTATATAGATGATAAGAAATTTTTCACCTACGAGAATAAAGAGAAAAATAATGATGCATGGCCGTTTAACAGACCTTACTTTATCATTCTGAATCTTGCAGTAGGAGGGTTTTGGGGAGGAAAAGAAGGCATTGATGATGCGGTTTTTCCACAGAAGTATTACATAGATTACGTAAGAGTCTATCAAAATAAATAATGAAAATGAGGACTAATGAGTCCGGAAACAGAAAAAAATCATGAGAAAACTAATTGTAAGTTGTTTTGTAGTAGGTGTTGTCATCAATGTCAATGCTCAGAATTATTGGAAAAAAAATGCAGGAAAAACAGCTAAAGTGGTCCTTACCAACTCAAAAGCAAATGAGAAGATGGTGGATAAAGGAGCAGTTACATTTGAACAGTTCGGACAGCCTAAAGAAACGGATGCCTGTATTTTTGTAGCTCCCCATTTTAAATATCAGAAACTGATAGGAATAGGAGGTGCTATTACAGATGCCTCAGCGGAAACTTTTTATAAAATGCCAAAGAATAAGCAGAAAGAAATTCTGGATGCTTATTTCGGAAAAAACGGATTGGGATATACGGTAGTTCGTACCAATATGAATTCCTGTGACTTTTCCAGTGATTCTTATACGTATGTAGAGGATAATGATACTTCGTTAAAGACCTTTAATGTTGCTCATGATGAAAAGTATAAAATCCCGATGATTAAAGAAGCTCAGAAAGCTATTGGTAATAATTTTACCTTTTATTTCTCTCCATGGAGTCCGCCAGCATGGATGAAATCAAATAAAAGCTTGTATAAAGGCGGAAGGTTGGAAAATCAGTATTACCAGACCTGGGCAGATTATTATATCAAATTCATCAAAGAATATGAAAAAAGAGGAATTAATATCTGGGGATTGACTGTTCAGAACGAACCCATGGCAACTCAAAGCTGGGAATCATGTATTTATACTGCTGAAGAAGAAGGAGAATTCCTGAAAAAGAACCTTGGACCAACGCTTTGGAAAAACGGATATAAAGATAAAAAAGTAATGATCTGGGATCACAACAGAGACTTGATCTATCAAAGAGCAACGACTACTTTAAGCGATCCGGAAACCTCAAAATACGCCCATGGTATCGGTTATCACTGGTATGAAACATGGAATAACAAAACTCAGCTTTTTGACAATTTAGCAGAAACACACAGGGCTTTTCCTGATAAATTTCTTGCTTTTACCGAAGGATGTAAAGAACAGTTCAATATGGATAAAATCTATGATGTAAGCCTGGGAGAACTGTACAGCAAAAATATGCTGAACGATTTCAACAAAGGAAATGCTTTATGGACTGACTGGAATATTCTATTGGATGAAACCGGAGGGCCCAATCACAAAGGAAATTTCTGCTTTGCTCCAATTATTGCTGACACCAAAACAGGAGAGGTGTTCTATACGTATGAATACTATTATATAGGGCACGTTTCAAAATACATTAAGCCGAATGCCCAGAGAATCGGAAGTTCTTCCAACAGAGCAGCCCTTACATCTTCTGCTTTTATGAATGAAAACGGACAGCTGGTAACCGTTATCATGAATGATTCAGACAATGATATTGAAACCAATCTTTGGATAGAAGGAATGGCTGCCAAGTTGAATGCTCCTGCACACTCTATACAGACCGTAATTTTATAATTTCATATTAATTTAATATTATTTTTGACAGATCCGGCGGCCTCTTTGAGGCCGCCGGATTTTTTTTACCAAAATTAAAATGGAAGAAAGTCCAGGTGATCACACAAAAAACCCATGAAGTAATCATGGGTTTTAATGTATTTTAAGGAACTTTTTTCAGTTCACTAATTTTTTTGACTAAAATTATTCAGCGTCATATTTGCTGATTACTCTCTGAGTAACCCCCGAACTGCTGAAACCTCCATCATGGAAAAGATTCTGCATGGTTACTTTCTTAGTAAGATCAGAGAATAAAGTTACACAGTAGTCTGCACATTCAAGAGCTGTAGCATTTCCTAGTGGAGACATATCTTCTGCATATCCAAGGAATCCTCCGAAACCTTTCACACCGCTACCGGCAGTAGTCATTGTTGGAGACTGAGAAACCGTATTTACACGTACTTTTCTTTCTCCCCAATAGTTTCCGAAAGTTCTTGCGATACTTTCCAGATACGCTTTGTTATCAGACATATCATTGTAGTCCGGGAATGTTCTCTGAGCTGCAATATAAGTAAGGGCCAAAATACTTCCCCATTCGTTCATACAGTCTTTTTCCCAAGCTACACGCATTACTTTATGGAAAGAAACAGCGGAAATATCCCAGCCTTTTTCCAACCAGTCGTAGTTCATTTCTGTATAGTGTTTTCCTTTTCTTACGTTGATAGACATTCCGATAGAGTGAAGGATAAAGTCGATTTTTCCAAATTTTGCAACAGCGGCATCAAAAAGTTTTTCAAGATCTTCTATAGAAGTAGCATCAGCACCTATTACTTCAGAACCTGTTTTTTCTGCTAAACCATTAAGTTCTCCCATTCTCAAAGCAATAGGAGCATTAGATAAAATGAATTCAGCACCTTCCTCATGGCATCTTTCAGCAACTTTCCATGCGATAGATTGTTCATTAAGGGCTCCAAAAATAATTCCCTTTTTGCCTTTAAGTAAACCGTATGACATAATTTTTTAATGTTTATTATACTACAAATGTAGCAATAATTGTGCTTATGGCATAATAAAAAATGGAGCCTTATCAATTTAAGACTCCATTTTATTGAAAATATTTATATGACTGAAATACTAATTGGTTTTCTTATTCCATTCTGCCTTTACATCCTCTGCTGCATCTTTGGTTTTTTCCCATGCTTCATCTGCTTTATCTTTGATATCCTCCCAGGCATCGGATACATTAGCTTTTACCCTGTCTAGCCAGTCTTCCTGGCTGGCTTCCTGATCATTATTCCTCTTTTCATTGATATAATCTTTAGCCTTATCTGCCAATTCATTGATTTTCCATTTGGTTTTGTCCGTTGCATTCTGTAAAGAATTTTCTACATTGTTTACTGCATTTTCCGCTTTGTTGTACTCTGAATTGTTCATAATAGTATAAATTTTAGTTTGGTATCAGTAATTAAACAATAACCATTCCTAAAACCGAGCACCTTTGTTAAACTTTTCATAATCTTTTGTTATATTTTTAAAAATCATTAGTAACTTTAAAATATAAAATTTGATAATTATGGAAAAAATACGTTGTGGGTGGTGCGAAAAGGATGATCTCTACAGAAGGTATCATGATGAAGAGTGGGGAAGACCTGTCTATGATGATGAAACAATATTTGAATTCCTGATCCTGGAAAGCTTTCAGGCTGGCCTGAGCTGGTATACCATTTTGTCTAAAAGGGAAAATTTCAGAATGGCTTTTGATCATTTTGATTATAAAAAAGTAGCAGCTTATTCTGACAAAAAGATTGAAGAACTAATGAATAATCCAGGAATTATTAGAAATCGGCTTAAAATTCTTGCAGCGGTCTCCAATGCTCAGAAATTTATAGAAGTTCAGGAGGATTTTGGAAGCTTTTCCAACTATATCTGGAATTTTGTAGGCGGAAAACCAATTGATAACAATCCTGAAAAGCTGTCCGATGTTCCTGCCACTACAGAGATTTCTGATTTTATTTCCAAAGAACTTAAAAAAAGAGGATTCAAATTCGTTGGTTCTACCGTCATTTATGCTCATATGCAAGCTACCGGAATGGTCAATGATCACTTAAAAAGTTGTTTTCTTAGAAGATAGTCATTGCTTTTTATTCAATATTTAGTGAAGTTTATTGTTAATTGTATAATTTAAAAAATCAAACACAAAATAGGAGATATCTGAAAAGACTAATGGATGCTACATTTGATAAGTAGCTGATATTTAAACATTTTTCAATGTTTTGTGATTAAGTTTTATTTTAATCACCATAATGTGTTTTTAATTATGATTTTTTCAATAAAATTGCAAATTTGTTAAAAATTTGTATATTTGCACCTTCTAAAAATAGAGGAAATGCAAAAAAACTATAAACTATACTACCCTTTACTTTTAATATTCTTTACTTGTTTTATTAATGCTCAGGTTGGGATAGGAATTCCTAATCCTGCCTCTTCAGCAATGCTTCATGTGAATGCAAACAATAAAGGAGTGCTGCTTCCAAGTGTTGCTTTGACAGCTACAACGGATAACGTCACAGTACCTTCACCGGCAGACGGACTTATCGTTTGGAATAACGGAAGTTCCACCCTTACAGACATTGGATTTTACTATTGGTTTGAATCTAAATGGAATAAAATTCTGGCAAACGGAGGTGACCCCACTAAAATAGAAGATGGAATAAATTGGAATCTTACAGGTACGAATGTAGGAAATTATGGAGGAGCGAATACTACGCTGGCTTTAGGAACAAAAACCTATGATGACCTGATCTTTAAAGTAAATGCTTTAACAGCCGGAAGACTGGGAGTTGATAATTCTGTAAGTCTTGGGATAGGTTCAAATGCGGGACAGAATGGTATTGCTTTGGGAAGCGCTAGTTCGGCATTTATGGGAATTGCTATCGGGAGTGCAACAGCCGTTTCTGGTAATGAAGCTTTAGCGGTAGGAAATAAAACAACTGCAGCAGGATTCAGATCTACAGCAATAGGTTTTCATGCCCAAACCAACAGCAATGAATCTGTAGCTGTTGGAAATAATTCATCAGCTGATGGATTTCAGTCTATTGCTTTAGGGTATAATGCAAAAACAAATACCAATAGCGAAACTGCTTTAGGATATAATGCAGTAACAAATAGTCAAAACTCAACAGCTTTAGGCTCTGGTACCAATGCATCGGGGCAATTTTCAACAGCAGTAGGATATGGAGCTGCTACTTCACAGGCCAATGCTATTGTTCTGGGAAATAGCAATGCAAATGTAGGTATTGGTACTGGAACTCCGAATGTCTCTGCAAAACTGGATGTAAGCGGACAGTTTAAATTAGGAGAAAAGGGCAGTGTCCAGAAAAGTCAGATCAGTTTTGAAGCAGGGCCTGGAATTTCGATCAATAATTTGCCTCCGGGAAAATCTACAACCATCGATATTCCTGTTCCGGCAGAATATCAGCCTGGTTCTACAAGAGCTGTAGTCGTAGTTTCTCCGGCAGGAGATTTTTCAGGAAATTCCTCATTTTCCATCTCGAATCCAAGGTTGACTTCTGCTTCCAGTATTACAATTAATCTTACTAATATTTCGGGAACAGCTAACAGTTTGTACTCCGGACATTTTTAGGTGATGATCAATGAGTTTTAAATAATCGATTTTTTATTATAGTTGATATGGTGTGAAGGACTTCCGGAGTGGAAGTCCTTTTTTTATTAACCGTCAATTTCAATTAAGTTTTCGGGACTGAAGTTCTTTTCGGGCATTTTGCCAGCTTTTTCTAATAATAAGATATAAAGGGAAAAAAGCCAGGGGAAGCGGAGTGATACCATTGAACCCTTTTTTAATGGTAACATAGATGCATGCGCCTATCAGCATTCCCATAATAATACAAAAGGAAATATGAGCAGCAGAACGTTTTTTTTCTTCTTTTGTAAGTTGCTCAGTGGAGAGTTCTGAAAGTTGAGTGTTTTCTGTTTGAGATGAGTTTTTCATGTTCAATCAATGGTTAGTTTTTGCTAAAATAATAAAATAATCACAGCCTGAAACTAAGATGTTTCCTTTTATTTAATTGAATAAAAAATATTTTAAACAAAAATATTGTGCACGAAGTAAATAGATTATCTTTGTCTCTTAAAAGAAAACAATGATCCCTTTATCAGAACATTTATGTTTTAAAACGTATGCCGTTTCCAGATATATCACAGGTTTATATAAGCCTTATCTGGACGAAGTTTCACTTACGTATCCTCAATATCTTGTCATGACAGTTTTATGGGAACATGACGGAATGAATATCGGAAAGATTGGTGAGCATCTTCATCTGGACAACGGAACACTTACCCCATTATTGAAACGTATGGAGAAAAATGGACTGATTATCAGAACCCGTAGCTCAGAAGATGAAAGAGTAGTACTGATCAACCTTACAGGACAGGGAGTAAAGCTTAAAGAAAAAGCAAAAGATATTCCTGAAGCTGTTCAGAGTTGTATGCATCTGAGTGACGATGTAAAAACTCAACTAATGGCTTCTTTAGACGAAATATTATCCATCCAAACTGTATCTGATAGATGAAGAAAATAGGAATTATAGGCTATGGCTGGCTGGGAGAAAGACTCGCATCTTCCTTATCCGGAAAATATACGCTGGTAACCACGACCACAACAGAAAGCAAAGTAAATAAGCTGAATAATAAAGGAATCCATGCTGTAATGGCTTCTTTCCCGGATTATCAGCTGGCAGAACCTCTTTCCCAATGGGAAGAAATTAAAAATATGGATGTTTTGATTATTACAATTCCAGTTTCTGAAAAAAGCTGTTGTGTAAGTTCTTTGTATAACAGAATTCAGAATTTGTCAGCCTTTATCGGAGATTTTAAGGGACAGATGTTTCTGATGAGCTCTACAGGTGTTTATCCTGATATTTCTAAAGAATTTGTAGAAGAAGATGTTCCCTTGGAGAATGTATCAGGCGAAAGAATGCTGAAAAATAAATATCCCCAACTTAATATTCTGAGACTTGGCGGATTGATGGGAGACAACAGACTTTTGAAAAATTATAATGTAGGTAATCTTGATCATGCTGTAAATCACATTCATTATGCTGATATCAGTGGGATTATTTCGGAAATGATTGAAAAGAAAACACAGTCAGAACTATATAATGTTACAGCTCCCATTCATCCCGCAAAGAGCCAGGTGATTAATGCCCAGAAAAATATAGCAAATGATGAAGTATTTGAGGTGAAGGGCAAGAAAGTCCTGTCTTCAAAATTGGTTTCAGAACTGGGTTATATATTTCAGTATCCGGATCCGAGAACGTTTCATTTGTAATTATTTATGGTATTTGATCCATTTTACTTACAGAATTTCCTTTACCATCTTTGTCATTCCATAGGAATCTCTATGTAGCTTTTAAAAATCAGTATTTAGATTCCTACGGAATGACAAGCTGGATGGATGAAAAATAAAAAACCTCCGGAAAAAGATTCCGGAGGTTTTAGTTTTTATAAATAAAAAATTATTTAATAATTCTTTCCAACACCCATTCAATAAGGTTTTTCTCAGAAGCATGGTGGTCTGCAGAGAATTCTCCACGTCTTCTGTTGGCAATAACGTTATTTACGGTAATGGCTTTGTGTCCTAATAATTTTGAAAGAGCATAGATCGCAGAAGTTTCCATCTCGAAATTGGTAATTCCAAGATCATTCAGTGTTTCTAAGAATTGATCATCTACTGCCTTCAAACGAAGCTGTCTTCCCTGTGGAGCATAGAATCCCGGGAATGTTGCCGTATTTCCGTGGTATTTGGCATCTTTGTAGTATTCTCCCATTTCTTCCGCCCAGTCTGAGAAATAAAGCATCGGCTTGATTCTTTCGTAAGGAAATTTTTCTAAGAAGCTTTTAGAAAACTCATTTTCGAAGTTGTAATCCTGATAGAAATGCATCAATCCGTCCAAACCTACTACGTTCTGAGTAACCAGCATATTGTCTACCTGTACATCAGGGTTTACACTACCACAAGTTCCCATACGGAAAAGCTCAAGCGCTTTGTGCTCAGTCTTGAATTCTTTATTTTGAAGATCAATATTTACCAAAGCATCCAATTCGTTCATGACGATATCGATGTTTTCAGTTCCGATTCCGGTAGACATTACGGTGATTCTTTCTCCACGAAGCGTTCCTGTATGCGTATAGAATTCTCTTTTATTTTTTTTGATTTCTACAGTATCAAAGTATTTTGAAACTTTTGCCACTCTGTCAGGATCACCTACAAGGATGATTTTGTCAGCAATATCTTCAGGTAAAAGATTCAGGTGGTATACACTTCCGTCTTCATTCAGAACAAGTTCTGAGGCAGCAAGTTTGTTTAGCATAATATGTATATTTTTTGTTTTTTTAATTAATCATAATGGCTTCTTTATAAGGTGATGCCATAACTTCGTAGATGTCATTGTATTCTTCTACAATCCTTTTCTGACCGTTCATTACCTCATATACAGTAATGACAGTCTTTTCAATATTTTTAGGATCTTTCCTCTGTGAAGTGATTTCGTAGAAGTGATCATCTTTTTTAAGAATAGAAATCAGCTCTTCCTTTGTTGAATTGTTGGAAGTCATCATTCCGGGAAACTCTGTAACAATATCTTTCAGGTCAGAATAATTTTTGTAAGGCTTGGTTACCCCATTGGAATGTACATAGACATTAGGAATGTTTTTATCTTTTTCCAGGCGAACCAAATAATAATCAGATCCTCTTTTCTCAGCATAGACAGCCATTTCCTGTGGCTTTCCGGAAGGCTTTTCCGGTTGCTTTTTTTTCTGGGAAAATGCCGTCATAGAAAGGAAACTTGCCATAACAGCAAACCATAGTTTTGTTTTCATACTCCTATTTAGTTTTTTGATGTGTTGAATTTAATTTTAAAAAATCCTTTCCCAATAATCTCCCGCCATTATTTTTTCCGGTATTTCGAAGAACCGTTCTCTTTAGAATAATGAATTTGATTTCGGGGTTTAAAATTAGTGAAAAATATGATATCAGAAATATAAACATTATTTAATCTGCTATTAAAACTGAGATAACATCAGATCAATACTTTTGCCGCTAAAAATTCATGAGATCTTATCCACTGCTTGTAATCGTCCTTCTGATAGGATTTGCAGTAATGTCTTTTAATCCTGTTTATAAAGGAAAAGAAAGCGAAAATACATTTGTTAATAAAGGGTTGTCTGACTTTAAAAACAAGCTTGAACAGCTGAAATCAGATGTTGATAAGTTCTCTGAAGACCGTATTTCCCTGGAAAAACTGCAGGAATCACTAAGTAGCACAAGAAATTCATTCAAGGAAATTGAATTCTATGTCGCTTATCATTATCCTGAATTTACCAAAACCCATCTTAACGCAGCGCCTTTGTTTCACATAGAAGCGGCAGGGACATCATCATATACACTTCCCCCTGAAGGCTTGCAGGTACTTGATGAACTTATATTTTCAGATGAGGCAGAAAATGAAAAAGAAAAGATTAAGACTATCACTACCTTTTTGTACAACAGTTATTCAGGGTTTTATTTAAGTGCTTTAAAAAATGGGTTGAGCAAAGGAAACAACAAAACATTGCCCTTGCGCATAGAGCTGATAAGAATCTATTCTCTTGGAGTGTCAGGTTTTGATACGCCGGGTTCTCTGAATATTTCTGAGGAAACAAGCCATGCTCTTGCAGGAATACAGAAATACATCAATGATGATCTTTATTTTAAAAATTATAATACTGATAAAGCAGACCATATTTTAACAGAAGCCATTAGTTACCTTTCAAAAAATACCGATTTTGAAACTTTCGACAGAATTGAGTTTTATAAAAAATATGTACAGCCTTTATATGAAGAGTTCGGGAAATGGGATGGAAGACCGGATGACCTTAAAGAATTCTCAGGATGGAACGTAGGAAACAAAAACTTTTTCAGCAGTGATTTTTTAGATCCTTATTTTTATACCTTATTGAAATCATCAGAAGATAATCCGGAGCTCCGAAACCTTGGAAAATCCATTTTCTATGATCAGAACTTAAGTGGTAACGGGAAAATGAGTTGTGCTACATGTCATCTTCAAGAAAATGCTTTTACAGATCTGAAGGCAAAATCACAAAGTAATGTGGAAGGGAAAACAGTGTTGAGAAATTCTCCGTCTTTATATAATGCTGTTTTTGCCAAGAGGTTTTTCTATGATCTTCGTGCTTTCTATCTTGAACAGCAGGCAGAACACGTTATTTATAATAAGCAGGAGTTCAACACGAGTTATGAAAGCATTATCCAGAAATTAAAAACAAAGCCTGAATATAAAAAAGCATTCCGAAATGCCTTTGAAGATGGAAAAATAAGCAAAGAAAATTTCTCAAAAGCATTAAGTTCTTATGTGGCTTCCCTGTACTCATTTGACAGCGATTTTGACCGTTTTATGAGGAATGAAAAAAATGTTTCCGATGACGTGAAAAAAGGATTCAACCTCTTTATGGGAAAAGCCAATTGTGCAACCTGTCATTTTGCACCCACCTTTTCCGGCTTGGTGCCTCCATTTTTTAATGAAAATGAATCTGAAGTATTGGGAATAACTACCAGACCGATCAAACAGCTGCCTGTAGAGCTTGATCACGATTTAGGAAGAGGAAACAGCCCTGTGAAAAAGGAAAAATCATGGATTTATGATTATTCTTTTAAAACAGTAACCGTTAGAAATATTGCTCTTACGAAACCTTATTTCCATAACGGAGCTTTTAATACACTGGAAGAAGTCCTGGATTTTTATAACGAAGGTGGAGGAGAAGGTTTAGGATTAAAAATGAAAAACCAAACTTTGGCACCCGATAAATTAAACCTTAGCGAAGCAGAAATCAAACAAATCATCGCCTTTCTTAATGCTCTTACGGATGTGAGTAAAGCGAAGTAGATGGGTTGGAGGGTTTGAGAGTTTTAGAGTGAGAGGGTAGAGATTCGGGGTTTGGGATTTCGGGTTTGTGAGGACCGAGATTCGGTAGGAATGATATGTTTTTAATAAAAATAGGCTAAATTTTGAGACTTGTGAAAATGTGCTCTACGAATGTTTCAGAATTTAGCCTAAAGTTTTACAGATCGGATCAATCTGTCTGTTTATTTGTTTTGGATCAGCTTTTCCAGCTTATCAATCATTTCCTGCTGTTGTTTTAGCATACGCTCATAAAGTTCAATCATTTTGTCAAGGGGATTGAAAGTGGGTTGGTTATTAAAAAAGGCTGGTTGTTGACAATTATCAAAAGTGGCTGTATTAGAAATAATGTTTATCGCTTGCTCTTCATCAAAATTCTCAATTGCTTCTGCCGGAACCTTCAAAATCTGAGCTACCTGCGCCAAAACATCAGACTCTACAATTTCTTTTTGTTCCAAAAGAGAGACTTTCTTCTGATTCCAGTCGTCACCTAATTCAAAAGCTAATGCTTCCTGCTTGATACCAAGCATTTCACGGAAACGTTTAATATTTCTGCCCTGATGTATTTTTTTGTTTTGCATAGCTGTGTCAATCATAATAACAAATATAAAGCTTTAAGAGATAAGAATAAAGCTCGTTTTTAAAATAAATTATCTTCTAAAATACTCATGTTTCGAATAAAAATTTCTCTTTTCTGTCAGATTTATCGTGTTAAATAGATCTTGTTTGGTAACAATTAGTAAATAAAATAATTGCATTTCATTCCCAACCCGAGATCCCGCAACTCGTATCCTGTATTACTTAACAAAAAATTAATCCCCTTAACATTAGGTTTTTGATAACTTAATATTGGGTGATCTAGATTTAAAATCCTATTAACAGATAAAAAGCTCTAAAAAAATAGTTTTGCAAGGTCTAATAAATCAAATAAAAAATGAAGAAAAAACTACTCACAGTGGGAGCGTTGGCAATACTGGCCAGTTCTGGTATTCAGGCGCAGACTCTGATATTCAATAAGAATGCGTCATGGAGCTACAAAGATAATAATCAGGCACAGCCAGCCGGTTGGAATGCCCAGACCTATGATATTTCAACATGGGCAGTAGGAAACGGTCCGCTAGGATACGGAGATCCTGTAACTACTACGATCAATTCAGGACTTACTACCGCTTATTTTGCTAAAGATTTTACGGTAGATCTTTCAACGCTTTCCGATACGATGGAACTTGGGGTAATGAGAGACGATGGTATTATTGTATACCTTAACGGAGAAGAAGTTGTAAGAGACAATATGCCTGCAGGTACTGTTACATTCAATACCTTCTCCAGTACTACTATTGACGGGGCGGCGGAGAGTGTTTATAACATTTTCTCTATTCCAAAATCCAAGTTTGTAAATGGTGTTAACAGATTTTCTATTGAATTACACAACAGAAGTACCACCAGTTCAGATTTAAGAATTGATGCTTATCTGAAAACAACCACCAATACAACAATCCCTGTAGCTTGTAACGGAACACATATCAGTTGCTTTACTTCAATTGTTCCTACAGCACAGACCAATAAATTAATTATCCCGACTGAACACAAATACCAGCTTATTCTAAAAGAAGGAGACAGCTATACTGAAGGCGGAGGAATGGTAGGAGGTCAGAATGACTTTACCGGCTACGTTCCAAAAACAGGAAGCAGTACCAATGGATACCTTTCGGTAAACCATGAAACGAATCCCGGAGGAGTTACCATGGCCGAAATCAACTATAATGCGACTTCAAAGCTTTGGCAGCTGACAAAATCAAGAGCCGTAAGTTTCTCAGATCCAAGTTTGGTACAAACGATCAGAAACTGTTCCGGAGGAATTACCCCTTGGGGAACGGTAGTGACAGCAGAAGAATCTGTTACTTCCAATGACGTGAACAATGACGGGTACAAAGATTACGGATGGTTAGTGGAAATTGATCCTGCTACAGCACAGGTTATTTCTAAGAATCCTGATGGTTCCAAAGGAAAACTTTGGCAGATGGGAGTCATGAACCACGAAAATGTAGTAATTAATAATGCAGGAACTATAGCTTACTATGGAGAAGACGGCGGAACTCACATGGTATACAAATATGTAATGGATACTCCCAATGATCTCTCTTCAGGAAACCTTTATGTATTAAAATTGGATCAGGGATTGACCACAGCAGGAGATCCGGTAGGAACTACGGCAACATGGGTTCAGGTTCCAAACAAAATGAAAGCAGACCAGAACAATACCGCATCACTTGCACAATCTTTGGGAACAAAATTCAATGGAGTAGAAGACGTTGACATCAGTCCGTTAGACGGAAAGATCTATTTTACAGCCAAAGGTTTAGACAGGGTATACCGTCTGCAGGATAACGGAACTACAGCGTCTCAGGTAGAAACATTTGTAGGAGGAGGTTCTTCTGTCTATTCTTTCAATACAGCTCAGGGAATGAAATCTGAAGCCTGGGGAGACGGAAATGACAACCTTACTTTCGATGAACTCGGAAACCTTTGGGTACTTCAGGATGGAGGTAAAAACTATATCTGGGTCATTGCTCCAGATCACACACAGGCCAACCCTAAAGTAAGATTATTTGCTTCTATGCCGGCTGGTGCAGAGCCTACAGGACTTACTTTTACACCTGATCACAAATTCGGTTTCTTCTCTATCCAGCATCCGGATTCAACGATTTCTACAGATGTGGATGCTACAGGGAATACGATTGATTACAGAGGGAAGTCGGCAACAATCGTTATTGCACTTAAAAATAACCTTGGAACTGAAGGAACTTTAGGAACTATTGATAGTAAAACTGAAGAAAATACAGTAACAGTAGCACCTAACCCAACTTCAGGAATCGTGAAAATCAATTCTGTAAAAGGATTGAAAGATATTGCTGTAACAGCTTACAGCATGGATGGGAAAATCGTTTACACAAAGAAGTTCAATGGAACCAACAAAGCATTGGACCTTGATTTTACACAACAGTTGGAAGGATCACGAGTTTTAGTTTTAAATATTGAAGCCGAAGGAGGATTCCAGAAAACAGTTAAACTTGTAAAGAAATAAATTATTTATAATTCTTGTCTGTCGGCAGCTTTGGTTGCTGGCAGACCTT
>CBFQYI010000041.1:0-16274 GCA_965720825.1 uncultured Chryseobacterium sp.
ACTTATTTTCAATTAACTGAAAGTGGAAATACTAAATCTTATATTTCATTTAAACAAATTGAGATTAAAGCCAATCAATTGAAGGTTATGGAAGTTAGCTTTTTAGCTAAGTATAACATGAAGAGATTAGAGATTGCATTAATGCAAAACCTTTTTTTTAATAAATATGAAAATAAAGAATTAAGATCAATATTAGAGGAATCACAAAAGATTGATTTAGAAGAAGAGTTAACAAGAGTCAAATATTTTGTTGATGATGAAGTATACTCGTTTCTGAAAGAAATTAAAGATGGTATTTTTATACAAAAATTATGTAATGATATTGATCAAGAAGTTGTTAACATTTCTGAAAATTTAAAAAAGATTGAAAAAGGAGGGTTTAGAAGTGATAATAGTGTAGAGAATCTATATACTAGGACAGCTACATTATATGCTTTTCTAAATGACAATTTCATTTTAGGAAATGGTTTTTCATTAATTGAGTATTCATTCAAAAAATCATTAAATACTTTTATTATAGCGTATTATATAGGAACATTAGAGTTAGATAGGGATCAAAGAATATTTGGGCTGTCACATTTAAAACAATTTAATTCTTTGTTACTCACTATATTAATTGAGAAAGCAGAATGGAAAGAGCTTCATAGAGCAATTCAAGAAAGAAAATTAATTAATATAAAGATTGGCGAAGATAGCAAAATTGACATCATCAATTGGATTCTTAATTTTTTAAAATCTCCTGTAGGTCAATATAATAGTTTTTCTAAAAATTTTTCTAAAAATAATATTTTCAATTCATATGCACTTAAAAATAAGAATTTTAGGAATAAACAAACAGGAATTTTTGAAAATATTTGCCTAATAATTGCATATTTTAATTTTAATTCGGAACAGGTTACTGAACTTTTTAGGAATATAAATATATTTATTAAGTATCAAGACGTAAGCTATTTGTTGGAAGATAGTAACATTAAATATATTGTTAAAAACAAATATAAAATAATTGATAATGAAGTTTTAATTGAAATGCTAAATATTTTGACTGAAAACAATATTTATAATGATGAATACCTTATGATTAATGATGCACTTAAACAAAAAAAAATAAAATATACTAATGATAATTTTAATGTAGAGTATTTTGATTTTTATGATCGGGAATCAACATTTGTTCAATTTTATAATACTTTAAATAAAGAAACAAAAATCAAGCTTAAAGGAAAGCTAAAATCATATTTACAGAATAATACTAATATCGAATTCTATTTTTTTGCTTTGCAAGAGAAAATATTGACAGATAAGAAAACAAAAGAAGTATATAAATCTGAAATAAAAGAATATCTTGAGCAGAATAATCAAAATAATTCTTTTAAAAAGAATTGTGTTGACTTCTACATACTGCAATATTATTTTCTTGTAAATACAGGTATTCTATCAAAAATTGATATTGATGAAGAAACTATAGTAGAAGCGAGGTATAAATTTTTAAATTCACCTCAAACATTTGACATTGAAAAGTTAAATATTAATTGGCTAAAAATGTTTAATTGGGATGTTTTCTTATTGAACTACGCTATGTGTGATGCAATTTTCAAGAAATTAGAGTCTTATTTAACTGAAAATTTTGATAAAGAACTCTCTGAAATATATTTTACAATGCTTAAACATAGAAATTCAATAAAATAGTAAAAGTTGAAAACGATATAGATTTAATAGTAACTACTTAAAAATTTATATTTAATTTCTTGAAAACTATATTCCAACCATCTTAAAAAAGCTGGCAAGGGTTAAATTTCTGGCATGGCAGATTCGCATTATTGTAAGAAGAGCAATTTGATAATCTTTATCGTCTTTTATTCTTCGAACGGTCTTTTCATCAATATTATGATCTACTGCAAATTTGCTGTTATTGTTCATAGGGATAACCCATTCATCCCTTATAAATTCAACAATTTTTCTATTTGCTTCTGTCATAGAAACAAATAAATTACATATTCTTATAAAAAACTCGGACTAAAGTCCGAATATTTGTGTTTTTTTCTTACATTTATAAAAAAATACAAACAATGAAAAAAAGCAGAACAAACTTTGATTCCCGGTTTCGGGCAGAAAAGAAACACTCCGGCTTGCAGCTGATGGAAACTTTCTTTCAGTATAATGAGCTGGATGTTTCCAAAGAAAGGCTCAGCAACATTATGAATTATGCGGTAAAGAGAAATAGCTGGATCAATGAAGATCCTGCGGTGATCTTTGAGTTTCATCAGTCGATGAGGTCGTTGATCCGGGCAGGATACCTCATCATGCTGCAGGAAAGAAAATGGACGGTCAATACACAACCGGAAAAGATTTCCCCGTGGGTTCTTGGCCTGCTTTCGGAGAAGGAATACCGGAATCCTCTGCTGGTTTTTAAAAAAGCATTCAGGGAATACACCCTCAAAGAATTTGATTATTTTATGTCGGGAATCGTCTATTTCTCAATGGGTGTCTATGAAAATCTACCGGAAAGGAATATCGTGATGCCCTACATCCATACGGTGAAAATGCTGGATGCCGCACATCTTATCCTTCAGAGAGGGAGAGAAAAGAAGATCGCTGAAACCACGTAAGAATAAGAAGTTTGTTGGTAAATAAAAGGTTGGGAGCTGTTGATACGGTTGATTAATGTGCTGATGGCCTGTTTTTCTGACGCAAAGCTTATATTTTTGAAACTGTTGATTGTAAGAGTGCAAAGGAAAGAATCAACGAAGTTGATTCGCTGAAGTATATGGATAAGCATGCCGCTTCATCAGCGACAAAGTCGCATTGCTTTGCCCACTAAAATAAAACGGAATTAGTAATGAACTTTGCGTTAATTTTTTTTTCAAAAAATAACTTCAAATATTGTATTCTGCTGTGCAAAGCCCGGCTTTAAGCTGTTCCAAAGTCAGGAGACTTCGAAGAGCAATTGATGCAAACATCCCTTATGATTTTGCATAAATGAATGTACTGTAAACTTTGTAGATAAATAAAAAATGCCCCTTTTCAGGGGCATTATATTATTGTGCTTTTACTTGCTCTATTTTTATATAAATTTTAGAAAGGTTGGGTTGGGCACTGCCTGAGGTAGGGGCTCCTGCCATAATGGTTGCGGTATAAGCGGTTTTTGAAGAAGAATTACTGTCTATCCATGTATATCTTCTATGCTCAGGTCCGCCGCTGGAACCATCTATAATCCCTACGTTCCCCCAGTAAGCGCTTCCTACTGCTCCGGTGCCTTGCGGAAACCAGGTAGCCGTTGCATCTCCCATACCGCCCCATACTCCTGAAGTAATATTGTTGGTAGTTTGAGCTGCTCCAATATAACCGCCATATTCGGTATTGTAATTCCAATATAGATTTACGGTAGAACCTGTATTGTTAAATAATTGTACGTTAGGAATTGCAGCGGTTGTACCACTGGTGGTATCAAATATTACTCTGATTGAGTACTTACCATCCGGGGTGGCAAGAGGAAAAGTATAGGCTTGTTTCCCGTTGGAATCAGTTGTCAGAGTAGGATATCCCATTGCAGCAACAGGAGCAATATCTGCACGGCTGGAATTTCCTACGGTAGCGGTACAGTTTTGTGCTGCTGTTAAGAAAGGAACGGTAGCGTTGGTTATAGGAATGGTCATATCATTAGCAGTGGTAGGAGTTCCGCTCACCGAGAATACCAGTTCGCCATCCCCAAACTCAAGAGTTCCGGGTCTTAGCTGGAAGGTTAATCCGTTTGCGACAAAAGGAGCTCCTGAATTATAAGAACCTCCGTTTCCTCCACTGTAAGTAATTCTCAGGTTTCCACTGAAAGGAGTACCTGCTGTATAAGTTGAAGGATTTAAGTACGCTGTAGTACATTGTAATGCAGTAATGGCCGGAGCTACAGCATTGGTTGCTTGTGTAAGCCTTTGCCATACAGATCCGTCAAAATAATAATAGCCCATTGCCGTAACATTCACACGTTGTCCGGCAGTATCTCCACCAGTAACGTCTGTAATGTAAATTAATGCTCCACTCTGATTGCTGCCATACGTAGCCGTATTTGCGGTAAGCTCAGCTCTTGTAAGTCTCGGGGCCTGTAATCCGAATGTTTGGGTATTATCCGTAATCAGTCCTGAAGTATCTCTTTTAGCAGAGACATCCACTGTTGTTTTAGGTGAAGTAGTATTAAACCCTACTTGGGCAAATGAGAATCCAGAAATAAGAATAGCGCTGAATTGTGTAAATTTTGTTTTCATATTAAGGTGTGATTTTGTGTAAGCCAAATATAACTATTTTTATGGATAATAAAAAGCAATGACTTTATAATTGATAAAAATTAACTAATTGGTAATGTTCTGTCTGATTTTGGTATTCTATTTCCGGTTAAAATTATTAATGTCAAATTCTGTTTTATATAAATCATATTCTTTAATTTTGATTTAATTGAAAAAAAACAAGGTGTTGATTGTGAGTTTCTGGTGCAAAACTTTCATTTTTGAAATTGCTGATTGTAGGAAAGTAAAGGATGTAACCTACTTTGTTGATTTGCTGAAGCGTATGGATAAGCGTATCGCTTCATCAGCGACAAAGTCACATTGCTTTGCCCGCTTACAATAAAAGGGAATTGTTGATGAACTTTGCGTTAATCTTTTTTGTCATACTATGATTTTGCAAAAAATATAATAGAATGTTTGGAGTTGCTGAATGCTTTTCCTTTTATGGTTGAAAGAAAGATGATTTACTTATATTTGCCGCAAAGCAAATTTAAATGTTCAAAAAAGTAAGCACTGTATTTATTCTTGGCTTTTATACGGTATTTTGTTCGGCTCAGCAGGTCCGGCCTTCCAAATCATCTGAAATTTACCGTGAAATCAAAACGCTGAAACATCTTCCTAAAGTTTTATACCTTGCAGCGCATCCCGATGATGAGAATACGGGACTGCTTTCCTGGTTAATCAATGATCAGAATGTAGAAACGGGCTATCTGTCTTTAACAAGAGGTGATGGTGGTCAGAATTTATTAGGTACAGAACAAGGGGCTGCATTGGGTTTAATCAGAACGCATGAGCTTTTAGAGGCAAGAAAGTTAGATGGTGCTCAACAGTTTTTTACCCGTGCGATAGATTTCGGGTTCTCCAAAAATACAACCGACACTTTTAAACAATGGAATGCAGACAGCATTATAGCGGATGTAGTCTGGGTAATCCGTAAATTCCGTCCGGATATTATCATTTGTCGTTTTCCTCCTACTGCTGCGGCAGGGCACGGACAACATGCGGCTTCGGCTGTGGTGGCGGAAAAAGCTTTTAAGCTGGCTGGCGATAAAACTGCTTTTCCGGATCAGCTGAAATATGTGAATGCATGGCAGCCAAAACGCGTATTGTGGAATACTTTCCGCTTTGGCGGGGTTAATACAACTGCTGAAAATCAACTGAAAGTGACCGTTGGGCAATATGACGCTCAACTGGGAATGGGCTATGGCGAATTGGCCGGATTAAGCAGAAGTTTACATAAAAGCCAGGGGGCAGGAACTCAGTCTGTAGCCGGGATCAGAACAGAATATTTTTCCCACGTTACCGGTGAGCCGGCAAAAACAACACTTTTCGATGGAGTCGTTAAAACCTGGACTTCACAAGGAAACGCAGATATTGACCAGTCATTGGATCAGATTATTTCTGCTTTCAATTTCAATAATCCTGACCTCAGCTTACCTGCTTTGCTTGCCTTGCGAAAAAAGGTCATGGCACTCAAAGATGGAGACCTGAAAAAGGATAAAATTAAATCTCTTGACCATATTATTTTAAGCTGTGCCGGGTTTATGGGTGAGGTCGTTACCAATCAGGCTGAAGCAGCTGCCGGAGATCATTACAATTTCAGGTTAAATCTGATTTCAAGAGCTGCAAATCCTGTTATTTTAGAAGATGTACAATGGTTAACTCAATCAGAAAGCTTCAACAGAAAACTATCAAAAGATTCTTTAATTACCATTCAACACGATATTCAGATTCCTGCAGACGCAGCACTCACAGAACCTTACTGGTTGGCAAAACCTCCTACAAATCCAGCAACTTTTTCTGTTCCCAATGATACTTTAATCGGTTTGCCGGAGGCAGAATCACCGCTGAATGTTTTACTTGGTTTAAAAATCGGTTCGGAAAAGTTTCAGGTTAAACTTCCTTTATCTTTCAAGAAATTGGATCCGGTGCGTGGTGATGTGGTCGAAGCTTTGCGCATTGTTCCTGCATTGGAACTGAAATTTACACAGTCTCTTTATTGGGTTAAAGAAAATGAAGATTTACATTTGAGTTTAAATTTTAAGGTGAATTCCAGCAAACCGTTCAATAAAGGTGTTTTGAACCTTATGTATAACGGAGAACGATTAGGGAGCACTGATGTCAATTCAATCAATGGGAAAGATTTTACAGTCAATTATGTTGTTCCTAAAACGAAGCTAGCCTCAATACATTCATCTCGTTTGCCATTGGATGCCAGTTTTGTTGCAGATGGAGTAGCTTATAATAAAAAACAAGTATTGATTCAGTACCCGCATTTACCTTCTTTGCAATATTTTGCGCCTGCAGCTTCAATCGTAATGAAAGGAGATATTCAGGCGAAGATTAAAAAAATCGGTTACATAGAAGGTGCCGGTGATTTCATTCCTGAGTTCCTGCGCATTGCAGGTATTCAGGTGGATGTCCTGAAAGACGAAGATTTTTATGGAAACATAGATGAATCCGGTGGAAACGACAATCAAAACAAACTATCACAATATGATGCCATCGTATTGGGTGTTCGTGCCAATAACACTGAGAAAAAGCTGGGCCGCTGGATGCCTTTTTTATGGTCCTATGCTAAAGCCGGAGGGAATCTGGTAATGCAGTATAACACCAATCAGGATACCACTGTTGACAAATTGGGAATGTACAATTTCACTATTGCCAATAAGCGTGTTACCGAAGAAAATGCTGCGGTTACTTTTTTAAATCCCAATCATAAATTACTGAACTTTCCGAACAAAATTACTGCGGATGATTTTAAAGGCTGGGTGCAGGAACGTGGTGCCTATTTCCCTGCTCAATGGGATGCCGCGTATGAACCGCTTTTTGAAATGCATGATACAGACGAAGAACCTCTTCAGGGATCAACTTTATATGCCAAATACGGGAAGGGTAATTTTATTTATACACCGTTGGCGTTTTTCAGACAGTTACCTGCGGGAAATGTAGGAGCTGCACGTTTATTTTTAAACTTTTTATCTGCACAGAAAAACTGATGAACAAACAAATTAAAAACTGGAATATCTGGTATATACTATTAGCTGTTGCATTAGTAGTACAGATCGTATTTTATTATGGGTTTACTAAATTCTGGGCATGAGTAATATAGATTGGACTGTTCTTATTGTTACACTTGTTGCAGTGGTTGTTTACGGCGTATTTATCGGCCGTGGGCAAAAAAGCAACGAATCATACCTTAAAGCAGATAATAAAATGCCCTGGTACATTGTACTTATAGGGATTATGGCCACACAGGCAAGTGCCATTACATTTCTTTCGGCACCGGGGCAGGCTTATACAGATGGGATGCGTTTCGTTCAGTATTATTTTGGTCTGCCATTGGCGATGATTGTGATCTGTATTACTTTCATCCCGATTTTTCAGCGCTTAAATGTGTATACTGCCTATGAATATTTAGAGAACCGTTTTGATAAAAAAACAAGGGTACTTACTTCACTGCTTTTTCTTTTTTCCAGAGGTTTATCAACGGGAATCAGTATTTACGCTCCGAGTATTATCTTATCAAGCGTTTTAAACTGGAATATTTATTTAACCAATGTTTTAACAGGCGGTATTCTGTTGATTTACACTTATATTGGCGGAGCAAAAGCGATTGCTCATACCCAAAAATTACAGTTTCTTATTATTCTGGGAACAATGGCTTTTGCAGGGTATTTACTTATTCAGAATATGCCAAATGGAATTGGTTTTAATGATGCGCTGTATCTGGCGGGGAAATCCGGGAAGCTCAATGTCATCACCACAGAGTTCGACTGGAAAGATAAATACAATATCTGGAGTGGCTTGATTGGTGGTTTTTTTCTGGCGCTTTCTTACTTCGGTACAGACCAGAGTCAGGTTGGGAGATATATTACAGCGAAAGACAATACCAATGCAAAAATGGGTCTGCTGTTAAATGGATTGGTCAAAATTCCGATGCAGTTTGCTATTCTTCTGATTGGTGCCTTGCTTTTCGCATTCTTTTCTCTGAAACCGGCTCCGATTTATTTTAACGAACGTTCTTATCAGCATTTAAAGGAAGCAAATCCTGAGCAGGCTGCGGCTTTTGAAAAAGAGCATCAGGGTTTACAAATAAAATTTAACGCAGAATCAAAAGAAATTCTAAAGTTGAAAGAAACTCATTCTCCCCAACTCCAAAAAACACTTCAGGATTTTAAAAATACACAGACAGAAGTAAAAGCATTGCACGGCAGAGTAGAGGAAGCTATCAATCAATCAAACTATAATGCGGAGAAAACAGATACAAATTACATTTTCCTGTATTTCGTAAAAAATACTTTGCCTGTAGGAATGATCGGTTTACTGTTTGCCGTTATTTTTCTGGCCAGCTGGGGTTCCATTTCGGCCGCGCTGAATTCCCTTGCTGCCTGCTCATTAAAAGATGTTCATTTATTATTTAAAAAAGAACTTCCTGATGAGAAAACCGAATTGAAGTACAGCCGTCTGCACACTTTAGCCTGGGGTATTTTCTCAATCGGTGTAGCTATGTTTGCGACACAAATGGGTTCTCTTATTGAAGCGGTTAATGTATTGGGTTCTCTTTTCTACGGTCCGATATTGGGGATTTTTCTGGTTGCATTTTACTATAAAAAAATTGACGGGGCGAATGTATTTATTGCTGCAATTTTATCAGAAATTACGGTCATTGCCGTTTATCAGTTTGATATCATTTCTTTTCTTTGGCTTAATGTAATCGGTGCAGCGGCGGTCATTATATTTTCAGCAATCGGATTGCTGTTTTATAAGCAGAAAGCATTAAATTCGTAAACAAATAATAACAAAAACAAACAAATAAAATATTATGAAAACAATGATTAAATCTGCTACTGTACTTTTTGCAGCAGTGACGCTTTCAGTAAACGCTTTTGCACAGGAAACTAAAAAACCAGCCAGCCCTCCGGCAACAGCTACGGGAAAAATTAAAGATGCAAACATTACCATTGCCTATAGCAGTCCTTCTGTAAAAGGACGTACAATCTGGGGTGGTCTGGAAGCTTATGATAAAGTTTGGCGTGCAGGTGCTAATGAAGCCACTACTTTTGAAACGGATAAAGATATTACCGTTCAGGGTAAAAAACTACCTGCAGGTAAATACAGCTTTTTCTTAATCCCTAAACAAAGCGGAACCTGGACTGCCATTTTTAACAAAGAGCCAAAACAATGGGGCGCTTATAAATACGAACAAGCTAAAGATGCTTTACGTGTTGATGTAAAAACAAAGGCTTTACCAGCAACACAGGAAGCTTTAGTGTATAAAGTAAACAATAATGGATTCACAATGGATTGGGATAAAATCTCAGTTCCTGTAGAGATCAAATAAATTACAATATAAGAAATTAAAATCCCGGTTAATCCGGGATTTTTTGTTTATCATTTTGATATTGTAGTAAATACTACTGTCATTACATCGTAAAAAGTATAATTTATTTTTGAGTAGTCAAAAGTTGGTTGATTTTCAAAATCATTTCCTTCGCATTCTGATTAGTAGGATCAAGCTCCAATGATTTCTGATAATCGCTTTTTGACAATGGATATTCTTTTTTGTTAAAATAAGCTTCACCACGGCTGTCGTACACATTTGCCGACGTTGGAAACTCATTGACATTTAAGTTAAAAATCTTAAGTGCTGTTTCTGTTTGATGATCTCTTAGAAATTCATAGCCAAGCTCGTTGAGTTCGTTTTCATTGGAGAAGTTGTAGCCATTGGGATTATTCTTTTTAAGTTCCTGGTACAACGCAATTCCCTTGTCAATATTTTTTAAACATTCCTTTCTGATGGTTAAGGCAATGGATTCTTTTTGAGGCTCAATAGGATAATTTTTCCATTGGTTCAAACTGGCAATACTTAAAAGAATTTCATCGATGAGTTTAAAATTATTACCGTTCGTCATTACAACCAGACCGTTTCCGTCTTCAACACTTCCAATATAATAACACACAAAACCTTCATTTCCACCACTATGTCCGAAATATTTTGTGCCTTTGAAATCATTCAGAAACACACCATAATTATTTTCAATTCTCTTTACAGACATTTCCTTTGATAAAACTTTATTTGATTTACCTACTAATGACAACTGTGTTTCGATGATATATTTTGCCAGATCATTGGGGTTCGTCCATAAACCGGCTGCAGCTTTTTCAGGATAAATATGATATTTACCTTTTACTTCTTTTCCGTTATTATAAGCTGTTGCCAGTAATTTTTCTTTATCTGAAGAAGGCGGTTGATTATAAGAACTTTCGTTCATTCCTAACGGTGTCAAAACATTTTTCAACATATAATCTTCATACTTTTCTCCTGTAGTATTTTCAAGAATTAATTGTGAAATGGTTGTTCCCCCTCCTGAATATTGAAATTTAAGGTTGGGCTCAAACACAGACCGTACCGCAGGAGAATTGGCTGGTTTTTGTCCATCGAGAATTTGTAGTAGAGTAGGTAATTCTTTCCCTTTTTGATAGCCTCCGAAACCATGAACAGATAAACCTGCTTTATGGCTCAACAGATTGGCAAGAGAAATTTTTTTACCTTTTGAAACCGAATCATATGGGAATTTCCAGACTTTTAAATAATTATTGATATCATCGTCCAAACCTAATTTTCCTTGTTCAGCCAGTTTTAAAAGAGCTAGACTGTTGATAGACTTGCTGATAGATGCGGCCTGAAACAGCGTTTGAAGGGTTGCTTTTCTGTTTTCGGCAACATCTGCATACCCGTAAGCTTTTGCCCACTCTATCTTGTAATCTTTTATGACCGCAATGCTGACTGCATTCATATTGTAGAAAGCCATTCTTTCTTTTAGTGTCCATTTTTTTGTTTTCGATGTATCCCAGCTGAGCAGGTTGTCTTCGAATGATTTTATTTTATCCTTAATATTTTGAGCAAAAACATTCAATGATAAGGAAAGCATTAGGATCAGGTGTATTTTTTTCATTTAGAAATATTTAATTGATTTTGTATTTAATAAGACAATTAAAAAGACGATGTTATTACATTTTGTGCGTGTTCAGGATTTCAGATCAATTACTTTTTTACAAATCACTGTATTTCTCTCTTTATCAACCAATTAAATAGTAGATACGCCGGATCTATTTTAAAGTTAGTGGATTAATCTCATATTGAAAATGAAATAAAGTTTATTTATAAACTTATTTAAGTATATTTGTATACTAAATATGTTGAATATGAATTTTGATCTTATAAAAGAAGCTGTAAACCTCGTTCAGCAATTTATGGAACAAAATGAAGATCAAGCATTGTATACTAACGATCTTCATGGGTTGATACAATGGATCAATACTTCTTTTAAAGATGATTGTGATGCAAAAGATCCGCTTTGGATGGGGAAGCAATCTGGAAGAAGTTCTGATAGTGTCATCAATACTTTATTGATAAGAATCGGACGGTATGCGAAAACATATTCAAGATCGATAGGAAAGTCTGTTTTTTCAAGCCAGGACGATTTTATTTATCTGATCAGCCTGAAAACGATAGGTGCCATGACAAAAATGGAATTGATAAGACATAATGTACATGAGAAATCAGCAGGCGTGCTTATTATCAATCGTCTGGTGCATAATGAATGGGTAGAACAAACTGTTTCTCAGAAAGATAAAAGAACAAAACATATTGCCATAACGGAGAAAGGAATTGCTGTTCTGGAGGAGCATATGGAAGAAATCCGTAAAGCTTCAAGGGTGGTTGTGGGAAATCTCACATATTCTGAACAAATGTTGTTGATAGCCATACTCTCTAAACTGGATGAGTTTCATGATAATTTTTATCGGATGAACCTTGAAACCATAGACCTTATAGATGCTGCATATAAAAGATTGAACTGATCAAGGGTAAAAGTATCTGCCAAACTATTAAATAAATAATAATGAATACTGAAAACATAAGAAAAAAAATTGCAGTAATAGGTGCTGGATTTTCGGGGCTGTCAGCGGCAGCTTATGCTGCAAAATCAGGAAATGAAGTGCATGTATTTGAAATGCATGATCAGCCTGGTGGCCGTGCCAGGCAATTCGCGACAGATGAAGGATATGTTTTCGATATGGGACCCAGCTGGTACTGGATGCCTGATATCATAGAAAGTTTTTTCAATGACTTTGATTATAAGGTATCCGATTTCTTTACACTAGTCTCGTTGGATCCTCAGTTTGAGATGGTTTTTGCAAAAGAAAAAGTTTCAGTTCCGGAAAAAAATGATGAAATACGGGAGTTATTTGAAAAAATAGAACCGGGAGCCGGTAGTAAATATGATCAGTTTATGGAATCTGCCCGGTTCAAGTATGAGGTGGGAATTAAAGATTTTGTGACAAAACCTTGTTACACATGGCTTGAATTTGCCTCTTTGAAAATAGCAGGCAGCGCGATGAAGCTTAATCTCTTAAGCGATTTCAGGAAATATGTTTCAGGTTATTTTTCTGATTCAAAACTCAGATCACTCATGGAATTTCCTGTTATATTTCTTGGTGCTTCACCCCAAAATATTCCTGCATTGTACAGTCTTATGAATTATGGAGGATATGTTTTGGGAACAAAATATCCAATAGGAGGGTTTTACCGGCTCGTTCTGGCAATGAAAGAAGTAGCAGAACAACAGGGAGTAACTTTTCATTTTAATCATGAAGTACAACAACTCAAAACAGAAAATGGAAAGGTTATTTCAATTACAGTAGATGGTAAAGACTACGAATTTGATGCAGTTATTGCATCATCAGATTACCATCATACAGAAACATTACTACCTGAATCTCTCAGAAACTATAACGAAGAATATTGGAAGACCAGAACTTTTGCTCCCTCTTGTCTGATTTATTACCTGGGTGTAAAAGGAAAAATTTCTCATTTAAAACATCATACCCTGTTTTTTGAAAATGAACTTGATGATCACATAGACTGTATTTATAAAGATAAAAAGTGGCCTGATAAACCGCTTTTTTACTCATGCTGCCCTTCAAAAACAGATCCGGATGTGGCACCTGAAGATTGCGAAAATCTTTTTCTGTTGTTACCACTTGCAACTGGAATACAGGATGACGAGTCTGTGAGGGAAAAATATCTTATCGAAATGCTAGACAGAATTGAAAAACACACCGGAGAAAAGCATCTTGTTTCAAGAATTGAATATAAAAAAAGTTATTGTGTAAGCGATTTCATTTCTGATTATAATGCTTATCAGGGTAATGCCTACGGATTGTCTAACACTTTGTCGCAAACGGCTGTCCTGAAGCCTAAAATAAGAAATAAAAAAATCAGGAATCTTTTTTATACAGGGCAGTTAACCGTTCCGGGGCCTGGTGTCCCTCCTTCTGTAATTTCGGGAAAAATTGTAGCTGCTGAAGTGAGTAATCTAAAAATGAAATAATACTATGAAAAAATTGTTTGATGAATTGTCGTACGAAGTCAGTAAGTACACTACACAAAAATACAGCACCAGTTTTTCATTGGGAATACTGGCATTGAAGCCTTCCATCAGACCTGCCGTTTACGCTGTTTACGGTTATGTACGGCTTGCGGATGAAATTGTCGATAGTTTTCACGGGTATGATAAAGAAAAACTCCTGAACAGATTAAAGATTGAAACCTTTCAGGCGCTGGAAGATGGTATAGCACTAAATCCCATTTTGCATTCATTTCAGGAAACAGTTGGCAAATATGATATTGATATAAAACTGATCAATCAGTTTTTGCACAGCATGGAGATGGATCTTCATAAAATTGATTATAATTCAGAGTTGTATAAAGAATATATCTACGGATCCGCAGAAGTGGTAGGCCTTATGTGCCTGCAGATATTTACAGAAGGGAATAAACAACAGTATGAAAAACTTAAACCCTATGCGATGAAACTGGGATCTGCTTTTCAGAAAGTTAATTTTTTGAGAGATCTCAAAGATGACTTTCAGGTTTTGGGCAGAACTTATTTTCCATCCCTGAATATGACGGTATTTGATAATGCTGTAAAAGCCCATATTGAAAAGGAAATTGAAGAAGAATTTAAAGAAGCATTATTAGGAATTAAAAAGCTGCCAGGCTCATCTATTTTTGGAGTTTACCTGGCCTACAGATATTATTTGTCTCTGTTTGAAAAAATAAAAAAAACAAGTTCCCAGAATATGCTGACGCAAAGAATCAGAATTGCCAATTCACAGAAGCTATTGGTCGCATTCAAGAGCTATATACGTTACAAATCTGCTTATTTCTAGTAGGTCCTTTGTTGAGAAGATTTATAAATCAATAAAAAAATAATAATGTACAGATTATACAGAGAACAGCATTTGAACTGTGATATTGAGACCGCATGGAAATTTTTTTCCTCTCCTCATAATTTATCCGAAATAACACCTAAAAGCATGAATTTTGTGGTTCTTTCAGATATACAGGATGAAGCTATTTTTGATGGAATGGAAATAGATTATACAGTCTCTCCCATATTGGGAATCCCGATGAAATGGAAAACAATTATCAGCAGGGTCGAAGAAGGTAAAAGTTTTACAGACTTTCAGAAAAAAGGACCTTATAAACACTGGAATCATTTTCATGAGTTCATTCCTGATGAGAATGGTGTATTAATGAAAGATACTGTATTTTATGAACTTCCGTTGGGAATTTTTGGAAGAATAGCTCATCGTTTATTTGTTAAAGAAAAGCTCAGAAGCATTTTCGATTTCAGATACAGGGTCTTGAATGATATTTTTAACAAAAAGTACAATTAAAATGAATTTTCTAATTGTTTTGGGAGTGTTTGTTTCAATGGAAGGTGCCACATGGCTTATCCATCGGTATATTATGCATGGCTTTTTGTGGATTTTGCATAGGGATCACCATGATCATAGCCATAAGGATACACTTGAAAGAAATGATATGTTCTTTTTCATTTTTGCCAGCCCGGCTATCGCTTTATTGTATCTGGGAGTGAAGCAGGAATTCAGTTACTGGTTTTATATAGGTCTTGGAATAAGCCTTTATGGAATGGCTTACTTCTTTGTGCATGATATTTTTATTCATCAGAGAGCAAAAGTTTTTACGAAAACCAATAATCCTTATTTACTGGCTATCAGACGGGCACATAAACAGCATCATAAACATCTGGGAAGAGAAGAAGGGGAGTGTTTTGGATTTCTATGGGTTCCTGTTAAATATTTTAAAATGTACTTCAATAAAAAATGATGCCTTATACTTACATACTGATTAATTTTTTCACTGTCATTATCTGCTTTTTAGCTTCTTTTGACAGGAGGATACAGTTTAATAAGCTTTTTGGAAAGTTTCTGCTGTCATCTACAATTGTTGCAGTTCCCTTTATTTTGTGGGATATATGGTTCACTGCAAAAGGTGTTTGGTGGTTTGATCTTCGCTATACGCTGGGATTTAAAATTGCGGGACTCCCCATTGAGGAATGGTTGTTTTTTTATTGTATACCCTTTGCCTGCGTTTTTACTTATTATTGTATTGAAAAGTTTTTTACTTTGGATTGGGTTAGTGTTTTCAATAACCTTATTGTATTTACAGGGATTATTATTCTCAGTGTGGCAGGGCTTCTTTATTATCAGAAAATATATACATTGGTAACTATTGTGATAACCCTGCTCACCCTTTGCTATCTTCATTTTATTGCAGAAAAAGACTGGATAGGAAAAGCCAGTTTTGTATATATTATTCTGATGCCGGGATTTTTCGCTGTAAATGGGATATTGACAGGCTCTTTAATTCCGTCACCGGTTGTCAATTATAATCCCGATGACTTTTTAGGTGTCAGAATGGGAACCATTCCTGTTGAAGATGCTGTTTACGGTTACAGTCAGTTTTTATTAAATATTTATTTCTTTAAAAAAATAACTCAAAATGAAAAATAAAATCATTCTTACATTACTATTAAGCTTCGGGCTGTTAAACGTTTTGGCTTCTTGTTCTTCTATGCCCGAAAAAGCACAGCCCGTGAGTCAGTTTGATGTCAACAGATATTTGGG
>CBFQYI010000042.1:0-16229 GCA_965720825.1 uncultured Chryseobacterium sp.
GCTACAGCCGGGGTGGATAAGAAAATGATTTATTCATATTTCGGAGGGATAGACGGTTTGATTGATGAGTATATCCGGTCACAGGATTACTGGAGCAAAGTAACCATTGAAGAAGTCGGGAAAATAAAGCCCAAGTTGGATGATGGAGGGAAATCTTTCATGGAAGAAATGCTTTTATCTCAATTTGACTATGTGTATTCCAGTAAAGAAGCACAGAAACTCCTTCTTTGGCGCTTATCGGAACCCCGTAAATCTTTAAAAAAACTCACCGAAACCCAGGAAGAAAACGGAGAGTATATTTTCAAGCTTTTGATGGATTCACATTTTAAACATAATGCTGAAGAGGTACGCTCCATTATGGCGATTATGGTTTCAGGACTTTATTACCTGAATATGTTTTCCTCTCTTAATGGAAGTATTTTCTGTGGAATAGATGTTGATAGCCCTAAAGGACGGGATAAGATCAAGAAAGCGGTTTCTTTTATGTTGCATCATACCTATGAAAATCTGTAAAATTTTTATTTTTGAAAATTGAATCTCTTATAAAAAAACAAAACCATTAGAAATCTAATGGTCTGTCTATAAGTTGTGTTTCTTCCTTAGTTGTTTCTTATTCGAAATTGTCTTAAAGTAAGGGAACTCAATAATACAATTTGGATTGTCTTATTTTTCAACCTAATAGTGTTTTAAAATATATAGTTGGTTTTAGTTTGTACAAATATATAAAATAAGACACTTCAAAGTGTGTAAAATGATAAAATTTTTCTTGTTTTTATTTAATATTTTGAAATTCAATGTATTAAATTTTATAATTAGTGTAAAAAATTCTCTTTATTAATGATGGTTATTTAGTTAAGCGCATAGAATAGAGTAGAAGATGTGTTTAAAAATAAGAGCGCTTTGTAGTATAAAAGTGAAATTGATAAAAAATATCTATAGAAAAGTATTTTTTTTAATATCAGACTGATTTTTATATAAAAAAACAGCATCACTATGGAAAAATGATGCTGTTGGTTGTGTTTTTACCTCAGTCGTCGATGTTCGAAATATTTTAAACTGAGGGAACTAACGATACAATCTGAATAGTTTTTAATTTTTCAACTTCGATAGTGTTTTGTATATAGAATGGTTTTAGTTTGTGCAAATATATATAAATAGATTAAATTAGACACTAGTTAGTGTCTAAAATGATAAAAAAATTTCTTAAACTTGTATATTGAATGTTTAGTCATGGAAAGAAAGTCAGCATCAGGTAGTATTAGGAATAAGGAACGCAGCAAAAAAAAGTTTTTGGATGCCGTTGGAAAAATACTGAAAACGAAGGGACATGCAGGGTTAAAAATTAATGATATCGCTGCTACTGCCGGGGTGGATAAGAAAATGATCTATACTTATTTTGGAGGAATGGATGGTCTCATGGACGAATATGTCCGTACACAGGATTTCTGGGTAAAAGTAACCAGCGAGGAAGTGGAGAAGATGAAACCGAATCTTGAAGATGGAGGCAGAGAATTTATCGAGCATATGCTTCTTTCACAGTTTGATTACGTATACGCCAATAAAGAAGCTCAAAAACTATTATTGTGGACTATTTCTGAGCCCCGGAAATCATTAAAAAAACTGATTGACACGCAGGAAGAAAACGGAGAATATATCTTCAAATTATTGATGGAATCCCGTTTCAAAGATAAAATGGATACCTACCGTTCTATTATGGCTATCATGGTTTCAGGACTATACTACCTCAATATGTTTGCTTCTCTGAATGGCAGCCTTTTCTGTGGTATAGATACCAATACACCGGAAGGACGGGAAAAAATCAAAAAGGCAATATCTTTCATGGTAGAACAGACCCATGATAATCTATAATCTATTATAAAGAACATAAAAAAAGGGCAAATTATTGCCCCTTTTTTTGTATGATGCTGGTAGTCTATCCTTTATGATAAGGACATCCTGAAGTTGCATCAGAATTTCCGTTAGTATTATAAAACTGTTCTTCAATAACCTTTCTCTGATCCTCAGGAATATCCTGTATCTTACGAAGGGTATTAACCTGAATATGAGGCCAGCTTGTAGTACCTCCATCGTTTCCGAAATCAAATTCAAAGAATACGATTTGTTCGTACTGAAGCTGAAGAATTTCTTTTCCATCTTCAATTACTGTTTCAATCCACATATCTATATCCACTTCAACAGTCGGAACAAAACGGTTGACAAAAGGAACATTTAAAACTCCTCCCTGTGCCCCGGTTTTCATTTTGGAAGACATTCTCACATGAACATGATTGCTGACTTGTTGACCTCTTAACGTATCTCTTAATCTCAAATCAGGTCGTACAGAGTAAGGATATAAATCATCAGCCAGTATTCTCTGAGTATAAATCTTGTTTGAACCCGGATCATTATCATCATCAAGTGTTTGATGAACCCAAGCCGGTGCAGGTTTATCAAGGTCAATGATTTCCTCAGGAGTTACTCCGGCATTTCCCATTGTACGTGAAATTGAAAGGTGATTGGTTTCCCAGGCTTCTTTACCATAAGGGAACTGAGGAGAGCCTTCAATTAAATAGTACGTCTTTTTATCTTTATTTTGAGGGATGATATCTCCAAGCAAAGTAATGGTACTTCCATGAGGAATAACACCGCTTCGGGAGATAGAGTAGTCCGGGATAAAATAAGGACCATCAAGCCCTGCTCCCGGCTTTATTTCCTGTGCCGGAATGATTTCATAATAAGGCTGTCCCGGTTGCAGCTGGCTTTGAAGAATATATTTGGGATTGGCATCTCCGTCTGGTGTTATCCTTAACAAAGGCTCATCTCTGTATTTGCCGGTGTATCCATATTTAGCATCTTCTGTTGAAACAGCATGAATACCACGGTCTCTTTCAATAGATTCTTTCGTTGCTGCATGATTATAGACATCACTCAGCCATAGGTACATTCCGTTTTCTTCGTGGATAGGTGTATATTTCAGAGCATCCTGTCCTGGTATCGTATTGACACTTTTAATGCTTTGTTCGTATTTAACTGCTCCGCAGAAAAGTTCACTGGCACCTCCACGGTTACGTACTCCTCCGGGAACGATGGAAAATGTAAGTTTCTCAATATATTCTTCACTGTCAAAAGCAAATTTTCCGGGTATCGTTCCTGAATTGGTTCCGGGAGAAGGCATGATAGTCGTATGTACTCCGCTTGCCAATGATGGTTTTGGAACATCTTTATTGTAATTGACATTATAGCTTACCCAGGTACCATCCAGTGCAGCCAGAACTCCATAATCTACATTATTTTCAATAGCCTGCAGGTTGTCTTCCCTGAATGGTCTTACCGGGTCATCGATAAGAAGTTTTGAATATCCATCCATTACTTCAGCCAGATTAACTTCCTTCTGACCCGGCATTTTTCGGAATAACTGTTCTCCTCCCGCTTCGGGACTTTCTTTTTTTCTTTTAAGCATGATATATCGTTTTTATGGTTATAGATTGATGTATTCGAATGTTGGCCCCGCGTTAGTATGTGCATCCAGCGGTTGTTTCATCAGATTAACAGCCTGCTCTTTCAAAGCATACATATACATAATGGATTTTTCCAGTTCTTTCTGATTTCCTTCCACAGCACTTTGTATGGCATCTAATAAACGTCTGTAGGTTTTATTAAACTCAACAGCCTGTTTATGTAATGTTTCTTTTTCTGTATAGTCTGCCATTTTCGGATTAGGTTTCATAGGATAGGCTGCGTTCCAGTCTACCGGAAGATCTTTTCCAGTAGGTGGTGTTGTTACAGGCATCATTCCATTTTCATCCATGAAAGACTCATAGTTTCCTCCCAGATAGAAATGTTCATGGAAAACTTCTTTAAATCTGAAATAATGTGCCAGTTCAACCCCTTCTTCAAACTGGGATGGATCAACATCAAAAATAGAATCATCAGCACCTTCACCTTGCCCTTTGATTTCCTGGAAAACAGCAATTACTCCGGCTAAAGCCTCTACTGAATGTAATTTCCCTCCAATTCCGTAATATTGTTCCGGGCGGATCTGTTTTTTTGAATCTCCTGTGAAAATTCCTCCGCTATTTAATTCCTCAAAATTTGTTGGAAGTTTTTCATGCTCTTTGTAATAAGCAATGATTTGGAAAATAACAATATAGAAGAATAAAACATCATAATATTCACCAATGGTATGTACATTTTCCATGATGAAAGCTTTCATGTTTTCAAGCGTCCAGAAGTTGTTTTCCTGTACTGCAGCTCTTTGTGAATATAATGCAGAAGTTTCAGTTTCGTAATCATATGTTGGAGCTTTTACCAAAGGCTGGCTTGGGCTTTCAATCGCAATAAATGTGGCAATGCTGTTGCTTGAGAATGTTTCCAGACCTACATAGAAATCAACGTTCATCGGCAATTTCATAGGATAAGTAGGGTAGTTTTCCTGTTTGTTGACAGAAGGCTGAATATCAATGGCATTGAGAACATTACAAACCATAATCAGGTGGAGCATTTCTTCTACAGCCACACTTCTGATAATTTGTGAAGCCAGAGCATTAGTTCCATCCTTAATTGAGTACAAAGCCGTAAGGTAAGGAGGAATTGTAGAGTGTTCGATTAGAATGGCCGTTTGCAATAGGTCTTGTAAAACCGGTTTATAATCAATTTCTGTTATCCCTTTTTTTACATCTGAAACTCCGGAACCAAATTCAGATTCCAGATAAGCATTGAAATCTTTGATCTGATCATTAAGCAAAAGATTAGTTAAGGTCTTGCTGTGATGTTTTAACCCTTCTACCCAATCTTCTCTGCTCAGCGCTGAATCAAATAATAAAGAGGGCAGTGAAACGTTTTCAGTAACAACGGCGCTTCTCGCTGCCATTCTGCCTGCTGTTAATAACGTTTCCTTTGGTTGTGCTGTTTTATTGATAAGTCTTTGTCTCATGTTGTTATTTTTTAAGTTGAATTTCAAGATCAGCCAGAATCGATTCTACCGAACGGATCGTAAATGCTGATAAGGTTAAAGTAGGATTTGAAGTTCCCAGAGTTGTCATATTTCCTGCTCCTACGATGTATAAGTTCGGGTGATCCCAGGCTTTACAATAGCTGTTGGTTACAGAATCTTCCGCTGTAGAACCCATTCTGTGAGTACCTACGATGTGGCCGGCTCCGTTATAAGAATATCTTTCTCCATTGTACATCACAGAATTCTTGTCATCTGCAGTATATTTTGTGAAATTTTCAATATTTAATCTTTTAAACATCTGATCAGAAGCTTTTTTTGCCTGCTCCATAGCTTTCATTTCATATTCTGTCAGTTCATAATGAATAACGGGGCGTGGAATTCCAAGTACATCCAGATACTCATCATTAATGGTTACCCTATTGTTTGGATTCGGGAGCTGTTCAATTTCAAAATGAAATAATACCTGTTTTGAAAGTCTGTTCGTAAGTGCTTCTCTTAATTTTGCTCCGAAAAGCTTCTCCTTGCTGATAAAATAGGCCACATCAGAACCCGGAGAAAATGCCGGCCAGCCCCATCCCCAGTTGTCAAGAGGAGAAATCCATGCAGAAAATTCACCTCTGAAGTTTCCGTCACGGAAAGACGAAATGTTTGTCGTGGAACCAGGGCCTCTGTAAGGATAAACCGGTTCAGGGAAAAGTCCCCACGTCAGCATTACCATATGATCCATAAGGTTTCTTCCCACCTGGTCACTGCTGTTAGCCGCCGTTTTGACAACGTTGTTAACCGTATATTTGGAATTCAGTAGAATTTTTGGGTTTTCAAAAGCATTAGCGGCCAGAATTACGATGGCATCGGAAGTATCAATGGATTCTTCAACAAAATCTGTTTTCTCTTTTGAAGTATATCTTCTTAAATGAACTTTGGAGATTTTATCTTTATCATTTTGGTCAATGCTTAGCCTGTAAACCACACTCTGCGCCTGAATCTGCATGTATGGATTACGCTTAAGATTTTCATTATCATTAATTTTGTACAAAGCTTTTTTCAATGTTTTTAAAGCATTGTATTTAGCCTGAACAGGACAGATAGGGACACAGGATGCATTCCCTTCACAACGTTCTCCCATGTAAGGATTCCACACAGAGCCAAGAGCCTTGTATTCTTCTTTTTCAGAGCTGTCTAAAACCAGTTTATATCCGGAATCTTTAGGTTCTGCTTTAATGATCTTTGTTTTTCCGTATTTCGGATTTGGGATGGAATTTCTTCCCTGTGGAGATGGCACCATCATCAATCGTATTTCTCCGGAACTTAACTTCACACTTGTACCTTTAAGCCCCTCAATAATCTTATGATCCATATAACTCTGAGGAATTTCCTCCATCGGAAATACATAATTTCCATAATAGTCTTCCGTTTTCTCCGTAATTGGATATTCCTGCCTTGAAACATCTCCAGAAACCCCGATTTCGAATTCTGCCATTTCATAATAAGGCCTTAATTCTTCATAGCTTATCGGCCAGTTGACAGAAGTTTTTTCATCAGAATCCGGCTTTGGAATGGTGATACCATATTTTTCTGTAAGTTTGAAATCGTTGGGAAGCATTCTTGGAGTAGTTCCCAGCCAGTGAAGGGTTGTTCCTCCGCCTACTCTTATTGCATCACTTGCAAAAGGCATGGGACCAAATTGTACCAGATATCCCTTTTTATCCGGATACGGCTGAACAATGTGTTCCATATCCAGAACGTTGGGAGAAGGAGCCTGCTTTAAGTTCGGATAAGGAGAATTGGGGACTTTGGCTTCCTCTCTGTAAAAAGTACGGATATATTCATTGTAAGTGGTCATTGACGATACCGAATCCAGTTCAATACCAGCTTTCAGTCCTGCCTCATACATCAGTATTGATATTTCCTTGATATTATCCGATTTTCCGGCATCTGCACGATGAATCATTTTTCCTTTGGTTACGTCAAATACATGATCGGACAATAGCTTTGCGATCAATGATCCTGCGATCCCCGTTCCTACGATGATCACATCTTTTTTGTTATTAGTCTGGCTCATGAGTTGCTGTTTACAGGTTTAATATTCCATGATTTATATCCCGGCTGTTTGGCTCCCGGAGGATGGGAGTGCATCAGATTCCATACAAGACCTTCCTTGTAAGAAAGATCATTGATATAGGCTCCTTCCCAGGTTCCCAAATACCACATGGTGATTACTTTTCCGGCAATGTCATTCATTCCCGGATTCCCGATAATTTCAGATTGAATGGCCTTGTTTACTTCTTCTTTCCCTGAATGATTTTCAAGGATATTTTTAGAAACGGTAAGGAATTCTACGAAAGTTGCTGCTTCCATGCTTTTTAAAACATAAGTATAATACGTTTCTGCAAGCCCTGTTGACTGTAGTTCATTTACTGTAAATCCGGCAAGCGCTTCCGAGATAGACATAAACACGTCGAAATAATAATCGTCGACGTTGAGAATTTTGTTAATAATATTCATTTCGTAAAAATTTGGGTTAGATATCTTCAACTCCTTTTAATGGGAGGTTATCATGCCGATCGATCTATAGTTGCCGGATTCTTCAGATAACACCTCTTTTTCAGAAATGATTGAATGTATTTCAAGCGATCCATAGTTATCAATTTTGTTTATCCGAAATTAATCAGAACTCAGCAGATGAGATTCAGTATTTCTACGTAATTTGTGTTTATGTAATTTTAATTTTTTGTAACAAATCCTTTCTATTAGGGTGTTTCAAGAGGTTGTGTTTTCACCTAGTTTAGAATTATTTTAAATAATGTGGTATCGAATATAGAATTAGATTTTAATGTCGGAAAAGTCAATACCTTAAAAAACAATAATAAATTGATGATCAGAATGTAACAAAAGCGAAACGGCAAATGTCTAATCTATATAATTGAACTTTTTACCCAATTATCACTGATCATGAAACGACTTATCTTAACTTTATTATGCTTTGCTTCCTCTATTTTGCCTGCACAAGGATTTAATAACAAAAAAGAAGAAGCTATTCTTTCCAAAAATTTGAATGAACAGACAGTGCATCAATCTATTCAAAAGGAAACAGACAAGATATTCAACAAATTGGTGAATATCAGACGGGATTTTCATGAAAATCCAGAGCTTGCAGGGAAGGAGAAGCAAACTCAGGAAAAAATTAAGAAATATCTCCTGGATCTGGGAATGGAGGTTCAAACAGAGAGTTACGGACATAGTGTTGTAGGGATTCTGAAGGGTGACCAAAAAGGAAAAAAAATTGCCTGGAGATCAGATATGGATGCCCTTCCGAATGATTATCCCGATCCTGAAACTTTCAAATCAAAAATAAAGGGAATTCAGCATGGTTGCGGTCATGATATCCATATGGCGATTGGATTAGGAATTGCAGAGGTTCTTGCAAAAAATAAACAATCATTAAAAGGGACAGTCTATTTTATATTCCAGCCTGAAGAGGAAACCTTCAAAGGCGCAAAAGAAATGCTTAATCGTGGATTACTTTCCAAAATAAATCCCGATGAAATCTACGGATTACATGTGACAGCTATACCTGTCGGGCAAATTATGGTGAAGCCCAACGAAATGTTTGCTTATCAGAAAAAAATAAGAATTCAGTTAAAAAACGGATTATCAGAAGATGAACTCAACGGCTTGGGAAAAAAGATCAGCAATTCATTATTACGGATTTCTAACGAAGGGAAACCCTGGGAATTACAATCTATCGTAGATCCTAAAACAGGACTGACAAATCCTGATACTATTTTCAAAGATTATCTGTTCACAGACGGAAAATTCAACATTTATTCCAAAAACAACGAATCTTTTCTTGAAACCTATCTGTATGAAACAAATTCCTTTAATTTAGATAAAATAATTCCCAAAGTTCAAAAAGCTATTGAAGACAGTGGATATAAAGATCAGCTTCTTTCTGTGTCATTTGTTCAAGGAAACCCAACTGTTATCAATAATGAAATACTTACTCATTCGGCAATAGAAACTCTCCAGAATCTGTATGGAAAGAATGTAGTTGCAGCAGATTATGGTCAGGTTCCGTTTTTTAATGATGATTTTTCTTATTTTCAGGAAAAAATCTCAGGAGTATACTTTTTTCTGGGTGGTTCCAATTTTGAAAAAGGCGTGATCGCTATGAACCATTCTCCCAATTTTCAGGTGGATGAAGAATGTATCAGAACCGGAGTTAAAAGTTTTTCATCATTAATCGTTGAACGTCTTAACAGAAACTAATTTTTCACGGCAATGGCATCAATCTCAAACAACATCCCGGGTAATGCAAGCTGGTTCACAGGAATAAGTGTACTGGTAGGTAGTAATGAATGTTCCCATACTTTCTTGGCTTCATCAGCCCATATGTGAAGTTTTTCCTGGTTGTGGTCTACAATAAGCAAGGTGATTTTAACAATATTTTCAAATGTCATTGAATGGCTCTGTAAAACGATCTGTACATTTTTTAAAGCATCCTGAACCTGAGTTTTGAAGTCATCTGCCAGTACATGATTTTCACCTACACCGCCGCTCTGTCCGGATATAAAACACATCCTGGAAGGAGATTCCACAGAAATACTGTGAGAAAAACCATAAGGACTGGGATTAAATAATTCCGCAGGATTGATCAGTTTAGATTGTTTATTATTTTCCATAATCTTTCATTTAATAAGATAAAAATGAGAGGAAAAAATAGAAAAAGTCTTTACATATGTTGAGAAAAGTATTGTTTTAATTTTTTAAGTATTCCTTTTCACTAATGAAGTTCTGAAACAAAAAATGCTGCTCTTTCGAACAGCATTTTAATTTTTTTTACTCTACAACAATACTTTCAATGCCTTTTTGCAGGGCCGTGTCCTGGATAACCGGAACAGAAAGTCCTTCTGCACGCACAACAGAGATATCTGTCATTCCCATAAATCCAAGAGTTTGTTTTAAGTAAGGAACCACAAAGTCGTAAGCTTGTCTTTCTCCTTCAGAATACACTCCGCCACTGGAAAAAGCAAGATATACTTTCTTATTTTTTACCAATCCTTCAGGACCATTTTCGTTGTAGCTGAATGTTTTTCCTGCTCTGGCGATATGATCAAGCCATGATTTCAATGTAGAGGTGATACTGAAGTTGTAAAGAGGAGTTTCAATAATGATAATGTCAGCCTCGTGTAATTCATCAATAACAGTGTCTGAAAGTTTTACTGTTTCCAACTGCTCAGAAGTACGGTTTTCAGCTGGAGTAAAAAATGCATTGATATGCGTTTCTTCCAAATGAGGAAAAAGAGGATTGGTCAGATCTCGTTTTTTTAAAATACTGTCTGGATATTTGTCTGTAATTTTCTCTACAACCGCATTTCCCAGTTTTTTACTGATTGATGACTCGCTTCTTGGGCTTGAAGTAATATGAAGTACTCGTTTCATTTTTTATTTTTTTTAAAATTGATGTTTCAAAATTATTTATATTTACTAATAAAAAGATAGTAGTTACCAAAAGGTTAGTAATAACATTTAGGTTAGTAACAACAGAAAACAGAGACAATGGAAGAAGAAAAAATAGTGTATTCAAGACCACAATGCAGCACTCATCTGTCTGCTACAGAGGATGCTTTGTATGTTTTGGGAGGCAGATGGACCATACGGGTTATGATTGCTATTCTGGGTGGACATACCCGCTTCAATGAGTTGCAAAGAACCATCAGTGGCATTTCAGCAAGAGTATTATCCAGTGAATTGAAAAAGCTGGAGGTGAATCATCTGGTAGAAAGAACGGTTATCACAGACCAGAAGCCGGTGTTGGTAGAATATGTTCCCACAGAATATAGCGAGTCACTGAAAGATGTTATTGCAGCATTGGCAGACTGGGGCGCAAAACATAAAAAGAAAATTACAGCCTGATAACCAGATAGAAGAGGAGTGTTGAAATTAGAAATACTATGTTTATGTGGTATTTGATAAATTGTAGCATTGCTCTTGCACTTTAAATATTTTTTTATTCAAAATTAATAATAACAAAATGACCATAAGCGAAGACTTATTATTTTCTCACGAAGCCACTCTGGAAAATTATGAAGCAGGAGATGCTGTTTTTCTGGAGGGTACTGTTGCAAAATATTATTTTCAGATCAGGTATGGTACTGTGAAGTTGAATACATTTTTGGAAGATGGAAAAGAATTTGTTCATGGGCTTCCCTTTGATGGACATTGTATTGGTGAAAGCTATTTATTTACCGATCATCATTATGCTATTAACGCCATTGCTGTTACCCACTGTGAAATTATTAGAATTCCCAAAACTAAAATTCTTGAAATACTGCTGGAAAAGCCTGAATTAATGCTTGAAATTAATAAATACATGGCTGACAGAATGCATTTCAGATTTATGATTTCCAGCTTTCTGGCAATTTCAGATCCAATCGTAAAGCTCATGAAGCTTTTTGATCATATTAAAAAATATTTCGGATTTGAAGAACCTTATTCATTCCTGGTTCCCTACACCAGACAGCAAATAGCAACCTTAACCGGTCTTCGGGTAGAGACGGTGATCCGATATGTCAAGAAAATGGAAGAGCAGAAAATGGTTAAAATTGAAAGTACTAAAATTTATTATTAGCTTTCAGAAATTCATTTTAAGTTTTATTATTATGAAGTTGTTTAAACTTTTATTTTTTTGAAATAATAAGATTTTATTAAGAGGTTTAGAGTATTAAGATAAGCTTTATTTCATGCTTAAAAATCAGAATGATTCACCTTAACTATGCTTTATTTCTTAAGTTCATTCTTAATGGTTTAATTTTTTAATATAAACCGTTTCTACTTTAATATTAAGACAGGCTGATAGGTATTCTGGTAAATTCCTTCGGAAATACTTCTGCTTGCCAGATAATACAAAAAGCTGTGTTTACCGGGTAATGCTATAATAAGGTCTGCTTTATCAGATGCAGCAAAGTTCAGGATACCCTGTATAATATTTTCATCATGAGAATAATGAATGCTGCTTGGAATTTCCGTTAAATGTTCACGGATGTAATCTTCCAGTTCCTTTTTTTGGCTCTCGTCTTCTTTTTCTCTGGTATTGATATTTAAAAATGAAAGACGAACATCTTGTTTATGAATAACGGATTTGTGATGAAACAGTCTTTCCAATCTTTTAATACCCTTGATGTCACACGGGATAAATATATTCTTAACAGGCGTATAATGGTAGCTATGAGGTACAATCAGGGTTTTCACGGGACTTGTTCTGGCAATACTTATAATATTCTCAGAAACAAAACTCTCAGTGGAAGAAGTCTGATCATCACTTCCCAGAATAATCAGTTCTACGGATGGCTGGTTTTTTAAAAGCTCATTAATGCTTCTGGTTAATGTCCAATCACTCAATACTCTGGAAACCTTTATTTCAGGAGATTTTTCAGAGATGATCCCTATCAGCTGATCGAATAACAATTCTGTCCTTTGCAACAGATTATTGACACTTTCTTCATTCACAAATGAATGCCCTTCTGCGATATGCAGATAATCAAATTCAGATTCTCCCGCTGTTTTGAGTAGAATAATGTTTTGATACTCGTAGGCTTTTGCCCAGTCTGCAGCAATTCTTACTGCATTTTCTGTAGTTGATGTAAAGTCAACAGGTACAAGGATTGTTCTCATATTGTATTATGTTTTGGTCCTGATTCTTCCAGGTTTGCTGTCATTTTTTTTACCAGAAGCAATGCTTTAATGATCTCTTCTTCATGAATACCATCAGCTGCCTTTTTATAAAGATCCAACGCCCAGGGATAAACAGTTTCTACAATCTGTCTACCTTTCGGAGTTAAAAAGATCTGCTTATTTCTCCTATCGTTTTTATCAGCGATCCGTTCAACAAGATCTCGTTTTACAAGACTGTTGATAAGATAGGTAATACTTGACTTGTCTTTGCTTACCTTATTTCCTATTTCCTGTTGGTTGATACCACTATTACGTGAAAGCAATCCCAGGATTTCAATCAGTTCAAAAGACAAATCCAGATCATATTCATTAATAACAGTCTGGATTCTCTGTCGAAGACGGCTTTTCATTTCACTCATTGCAAGGCCAAGCTCCAGAGCAAGTTCCGATATATTATTCTGTTTTACGGGCATACTTTTGTAATGATGTGGAAGGCTAAAGTGCCTGTCCAAAGGATTTTTAGCATGAATTATCCTAACAAATATACGAAAAATTAGTTTTAATTAAAACTAATTAGGCTGTTAGATTATGATGATTTTTAATAGTTAAATGACGAACCGAAAAATTATTGTTTAGACAATATTCAGTTCATTTTTGTTTATGCTGTAAATTTTACTTTGGCCGCAGCAAAACAAAACAATTTTAACTTAAAAACTTATGAATCAAATGAAATTTTCATTATTCCGGCTTCTTCCGGTACTTTGTCTTTTAACCCTTTTGTCGTGTAGATCGGATCAGTTTCAACCGGATGAAACACTCCCTAATGCACAGGAAAATGCCATGAAAGGTGCTTTTCCAAATATCAAAGTATTATCGTATAATACATTCCTGTTGAAAGAACTCGCAGTGTCAGGTATGACACAATGGTCACAACAGACCAGAGCTCAGAAAATTGGTGAAGCTTCCTTTTTGAAGAACTATGATGTACTGATGCTTCAGGAGTGCTTCGATAATGCAGCTTCTGATAAACTGCGTGAAAAACTTCTTCCTACTTTCCCTTATCAAACTCCTGTAGTAGGACGCACAAAAAATGGATGGAATAATACTTTCGGTCACTGGCGTGAGATCATCTCCGGAGGATTTGAAGACGGAGGTGTGATGATTGCCAGTAAATATCCTATTGAAAGAATGGATCAGTTTATCTTTCCTGCAGGATGTGATTTTGATGGATACTGTCTGAAAGGCTTTGCTTACGCCAGAATATTAAAAGGAGGAAAACGTATCCACTTTATAGCAGTTCATGCTCAGTCTACACAGCCGTCTTGTAACGGAAAAGATGTCGAAATACGTAAACAGCAGTTAGGAATGATGAAATCATTTGTTGACCGTTTGAATATCCCTGAAGATGAAATGGTAATCTACGGTGGAGATTTCAATATTATAAAAGATACTCCTGAATATTCTGATATGCTACAAACCCTGAATGTAAATGCTCCTACATACAAAGGATTAAAATATTCATGGGATACGAAAACCAATACGATGGCTTCTTATCATTACCCTTATCCTGCCAATAAACGAGAATATCTGGATTATATTTTGGTTTCTAATGATCATCTAGTACCTCCAACCTGGCAAAATATTGCATTCGATCCTGTAGCTTCAACCCTTATGACGTATACGAATGTAACCGGAATTAAATATCATTGGACAGAATACTCAGATCATTATCCTGTAGAAGCCAATGTGTATTCAGATCAGAAAACACCTACGAAAAGTTTGAAATTCAGAAAGTATGACCGTGTTTCATTGAGATCTGTGGCAACAGGAAAATATATCAGTTCGAACCTTTCAACACCTAATGATTGGCTGACGGTTAATTCTGTACTGCCAAGTGATGCAAGAACCTGGTTTAATATCGTGAATATCGGAGATTCTGACAATTATTTTGATCTGAAAGAAGGATATGTAAGAGTAGAGAGTAGTGAAAGACTCAATCATTTCTGGTATTGGTTTTCTTCAGGTAGTGGAAGTTATTATTTTTATCCAAAATATGGAAAAACGACTTACAATCTAAGGATTGAAATTGTAAAGAAAAAAGCAGGGAATTTTTCGACAAGTATTGAAAATGGAGATACTGTCGCTTTTAAGGATACAACAGGATTTGGAAATACTTATTATCTGCAGGTCTATAATAAGTCAGGAACAGACTGGATTTATCTGAATGGAACAAGTTTAACTCCCGATGTACAATTCATAGTTGAAATGAACAACACCGTTGCAGAGCCTTTCTAGAATTATGTATTATAAACTTATGTGACAATTTAATAAGCGGCTGCCTTCTGGTAGCCGCTTTTCTTAATCCCTATAAAACAAGAGGATTGAATGTGTAATCCATTAAAAAAAGCAGAGATTAATTTTCTGCTTTTTCTTTTTTAACGGCCTGATGCATAATAAGAATGATCCCCAAAAGGAAACAAGCAATGATCAGATAGCGCCAGGAAAGACCTTTTTGATCAGTTACAGTTCCACTTACTGAGATGATAAAACTTGTTACAGAAGTGATCACATATACCAATCCACCCATCAATCCACCGGCAGTACCTGCGTTTTTCGGAAAGTAAAGCATACTTGTTGTAAAGAAGGAAGTAAATAAAATTCCGGAACAGATATGAATAAAAAAGGCAAATGGAATCATAATGAAAAGACTTTCTGCAAAATAACTGGTAGTAATCAACCCTGTAATCAGAATCAGCTGAAGAAGGATAGGCTGCAATATTCTTGGTTTAAAATCCAAAGTCAGCCTGCGTTTTCCTATAAAACCTCCAATCATCCATGAAAATCCTAAGATTAACGTACAGTATCCAATGACTACCGGCGTAAAATGGAAAGTGTTTTCAATAATGAATGGTCCGGTAATATTAAATAACATTACGATAGAGTAGCTCAGCCCCAAAATGAAAATACCAAGCATGAAAATCCTGTTCTTAAGCATCATTTTGTAAAGGCTTATATTCTCTGAAAGATCCAGCTTCTTTTTTTGGGGAAGGCTCTCTCCGCTAAAAAACCACTCAAAAAGAAACAGAAATCCGGCATACGCTGCCAGGAAATAAAAATTAGCATGCCAGTTAAAAATTTTCTCAAGGTATCCTCCAAGGAAAGGCGCTAAAATAGGACCACACGACCACACAATGGTAAAATAGCTCAAATAATGCTTTACCCTTTCAGCATCGTAAATATCCACAAAAATAGCACGCGTTGCCACAACAAGCACTGAAACTGCAGCTCCCTGAAGAATACGAAGCAGACAGATCAGTAAAATACTGTTTGTCATCGTAATTAAAATACTGGTCAGAATCAACAGGAATAACGCTATTAATTTGGGGCGGTAACGACCAATGCTATCAAGAATTCCCCCTACAAACAATTGGGAAATCCCATAGCTCAACAGATATGAAGTCAGGGTAATCTGAATATCTTTTTCCGAAACCATCATTTCTTTGGCCATAGAAGGGAACGATGGTAAATAAATATCCGTGACAAACCCGGAAAGCGGGATAGACACGAAAGCCATAATGGTAATTAATCTGATTCGTTGTTC